>CAYXQY010000028.1:0-25628 GCA_964466525.1 uncultured Planctomycetia bacterium | reverse complement strand
ATCGAACGGACATCTCCCGGATAAAATCCATCTTTGGCGTTACGCCGATACCGGCATCGTTTTCCGGTAACTTAAGGGTCCCTCGATCCGTCAATGTAAACTCGGGCTCCACGACGTCTTCCGGAAAATACCGACGGCTTTCGGACAGATCCCCGGGCATCTCAAACGCCGGGAGACTCGCAAGCCCTACGTTATGGGCCCGGCCTATTCCCGTCTCCAGCAACCCCCCGCAGAACACCTCCACACCGTGCTCCACGCAGAAATCGTATATTTGCAGTGCCTTCATGGGACCGGCAACCCGGGGTTGTTTCACATTGATCACACGGGCACTGCCACCGTGATAGGCCCGTTGTGCATCCTCCATCTGCTCAATACTTTCATCCAGACAGATCGGTGTATCCATACGTTCCTGAAGTTGGGCGTGAAGGGAGAAAGAAGACGGGGGAAACGGCTGCTCAAGCATCATTAAATCGAACGCATCCAGCGAACTCAGCTCGTCAAGATGCTCCTCCCGGTATCCCCCGTTCCCGTCGGCCATTAGATCAATGTCCGGATACTCGTTCCGAATCACCTCCAACAGTTGCTTGTCCCGGCCGGGCTCAACCTTTACCTTGATCCTGCGATATCCGTTTTTCAACGCCTCCTCCACTCGTCGGAGAAGATCGTCCATCCGATCCTGCAGTCCAATACTAATTCCGGAATACGCCTCATTCCGGTCCGCACCGTAAAATGTGCCCAGTGGCAGCTCACGCCGTTTGGCGGCCAGATCAGCCAGGGCCATCACTACGGAGGATCGAGCCATGGCGTGTCCCCGGATAAACGGATGATGACGATGCCACTCCTCGAGGGAATCCGGCTGGGCCTTCAGCAAACCCGGTGCGAGAAATTCAGATAAAATATACCACGCCGTCCGGGATGATTCGTGTGTATAGCGGGGATATCGTCCCACGGGCGCCTCCCCCCAGCCCGAGCCATGGTCCGTCCGCAGGCGAACGAGTACACTGTCCCGGTGCGTCTCACGTCCAAAACTCGTCTGAAACGGATGCTGAAGCGGCAATCGAACGTGGTATAACTCAACGGCGTTTACCGCGGGCAATTTGTCAATGGCATGTCGCATGATGCCGTTCTGTTCTCCGAAGATACAAGCTGTTCTCCCGGCGTTTTCTCCCGTACCTGAAACCGATCGAACAGGAAATGTCAGGAACCATTCGCCCCTTCGCCGGCGCAAATTCCGCTGCGGGCTCTACCTGGTGTCATTCGTGTACCGTTCGAGCACTTCTCCCTCCTCATTCTTGCACTGCACTTCAATGCGTTCCGGATTGAAGCTCTCACGACCATGAATAAAAATCTTTTTGCCGTGGTCTTCCTCAATACGGTTGATTTCGTAACGTTTCTGGTTGTTGAGGTATCCGGCCACGGAATTTTCCACGATGCAATGTATGGCGTAGGTGTCCTTGTTCGATAGATTCCGGCGGATCTCCCGGAGCGTCATCAGACCCATGCTTTCAACGTTTTTCACGTAACCGGACCCGCCACAGGTATTACAGGGTTTGTGGGAGATCTGACGCACCCCGGCACGAATTTTCTCCCGTGCAAGTTCTACGAGACAGAATTTGGACATCTTTAAGATGCTGGTCTGTGCTCGATCCCGATCGATCTCGTCCCGGAGGCTCTGCTCGATCTTTTTCCGGTTCTTGTAATCCTGCATATCGATGAAGTCGATCACCACAACTCCCCCGATATCCCGCAGCCGAAGCTGACGGGCGACCTCTTTGGTCGCCTCCATATTTGTCTGAAGGGCCATTTTCTCCGGGTCGTCAACCTGAACAAGCTTCCCCGAGTTCACGTCAATCGCCGTAAGTGCCTCCGTTCGCTCCAGGACAATGGTTCCGCCGCTTTCCAGCTCAACGGTCCGGGAGAAAATCTGCTGAAGCTGATCCTCCACATCGTAATGGTCGAACATCGGCTCGCTTCCGTTGTACTTCTTGAGCCGGTTCGTCATGTTTTCCATGATCGACTCAAAAAAGTCGTGCGCCTTTTCGTACACGTCGTCGGAATCAATGATGACTTCCTTGATTTCCGGCGTAAAGATATCACGAATCGTTCGAATGACCAGGTCACTCTCCTGGTAGATCAACACCGGGGACGAGGACGATCTCGCACGGTTAATCACCGCCTTCCATAACCTCAGGAGATAGTCCAGATCACCCTGAAGCTCGTCCTTGTCTTTTTCCACACCGGCCGTTCGGATAATAAACCCGAGTTCTTCGGGGGGATTCAGTGATTTAAATCGTTTACGCACGCTCTTCCGCTTATCCCGGTTATTGATTTTACGGGACACCCCCACGCCCGTTGAGCGGGGTGTGAGCACGAGGTATCGTCCGGGGATGGAAATATCCATCGTTAGAGATGGGCCTTTCTCGCCCACACTATCCCGGGTGACCTGCACCAGTCGTTCATCCCCGGGTCGGAGCACATCCCGGATATCATAGTTATTCTGTCGGTTTTGTGAGGACCCGCCCGACTTCCCCTCGTCGCTATCCCCGACGGGCACCGTGTCCGACACGTGCAGAAATGCGTTTCGTTCCAGGCCAATATCCACAAACGCCGCCTGGAGGGACGGGATGACATTAATCACCTGTCCCTTGTAGATGTTTCCAACAAGCGTTTGACTGGATGACCGTTGAATGTAAAACTCCTCGACCCGATTATCTTCCAGGATCGCAATACGGTTCTCCTCGGGTTCGAGGGAGTTGATCAGCATGCGCGATCCATTGTTTCGGTTATCTGACATGATATGTATTACCTCTCTGTAATGATATCCGTCTTGATCATCTGACGCACCGGAGGGAGCGTGTCACCTGTTGCATTTTCCAGCCAGTCAAGCACGGATTCCGGGTGCATATACTGTCCGTCGGAACCCGTTTGGTACAGACAGGTTTGATCCATACAGCTCAAGTCCAGTAGTGCCTCCGGCAGCGAACTGCCATAGTTCGTGCGTTCCGCTTCGGGTCCGTCCGGACATCCCGTGACATCAATAAGGGACTCCGGAAGCGATTCGGAAAAGTGAATCCGAAAGGTCATTTCCTGAATCGCCGGTTGAGACGAACCGGAAAGCGGAAGGAGATCGAGTACGTCGAGGCCCGGATACGGAAGCGGCTCCACCTGCTTCCGGACCTCGGACGGTGCGTGAAACGAGCGAAGCTTAAAGGTCGCCACCTCGTGCTCGGATTCAACACCGGTCGGAAGTGGATGTAGAACAGAAATCTTCGGAGAGGGCCACCTGTGCCCCCCGCTCGTGTGAATGGGCAGGGTGCTACGGACCAGCCCCCGACTGATCACCTGCATGAACTCCCTGTGCGAAAGGAATGCAGCCTCGTCTAATTTTTTCACGTCCAGCCTGTAACGAAATCTTCTCATGGTCCCGATACACCGGAGAGAAGATCACCCCGCAACTGGAGCGTGAGAGGCAGGATCGTGTATGCGGATGGGCGGTCCCGGGTTGATGACGGGAAATCCGGGGTGTCCGAAATCAATTACGACGGTTCACCACATGATCGGGGATGACGAAATTCAAATCCCTCATGTCACTAAACGTGACAACCCGTGAAACACGAGACCCGAACACCCGGAACGCATCGCCTCGTCTCGAAAACCGGAAAAACAATCCATCATAATTCCATATCCCATCAATTCCACTCGACATGCAAACGAAGGTCCATTTATCCGGTTGATTTCGCCCAAACGAAAACGATCCATCCTACCTCTTAGTTCTCTCCGGATTCTTTTATGTTATGAAATTCCTTTTCTAACGATTCCTCTCGTTGGCGAAGTTGCTTCTTCAGTGTTTTCTGCCCCTCCCTCTTTTCGCTGTCGAACGAGGCGCCCATTTGTTCTTCCCTGTTTTCCATGAGATCCGTCAGGCGCTCCTGTTCCTCCTCGACCGACGGCAGTATGTAGGCCGTGATGAAGAAAAAATCATAATTGTCGGTTTTCTCCTGTCCCGTGGAACCGAAAAGATATTCCATCACCGGCACGTCGCCGAGGAACGGGACGGATTCCTTCACAGCGTTCTCGTCCCGGTTGATCAACCCGGCCAGAACCGCCGTCGTTCCGGACTGCAGAATCATCTTCGTGACCACCGTGGAGGTCTGAATAGTTGGAAAACGGACGGCCGTCGAAACCTGATTCCCTCCTCCTTCCAACGTGATTGTGTTCTGCGAGGGGAATGTCACATTATTGTTCTTTGGTACAACCGAGAGCATAATTCGATCCGTTCCGCGTACCACATGGGGGACCACGTACAGCTGAAATCCACTTTCAACCGGTGAGAACTCCGCTTCCTCGACGGACTGGGTGGTCGTCGTGCTCCCGGCCGTGGCGGTCTGAGTCTGAATCGTTCCGTAATGGATTTCCTGTCCGACAAACACCGTCGCCTTCTGCCCGTCCTTTACGACCAGCCGGGGGGCCTGCAGGACGCGGGATTGCGTGTCTCGCTGAAACAGGCGAAGGGTCCAGTCCAGCGAGTAACTCGTGAGAAATGGACCAATCGAATTGGGACCGGCATCGGATCCGAAGCTGAAAGGGAAGTCCGTGGACTCCTGGTTGTTCGGTGGATTAGCCGACGAAGACGCTAATTCCGTGCCCACCTGTGCCCCGGTTAGACTGGATGTACCCGCTGCATTCAGCTGCAACCCAAGATCCCGGAGAAATGTGTTACTCGTGGACACAAACCGAACCTGAATCAGCACCTGGGGCGGTTCGTTGTCGAGCACGTTTAGCATGTTCTCAATTTTTCGAAGCACCTGCGGCGTGTCCTTCACCACGAGAATATTTCGTCTCGACTCATATTGCAGGGAACCAATGGGCTCGCCACCGGTTTTGGTCAGAAACGCCGAGATCAGGTTCAGCAACCCCCATTCATATGGGCCTTCCGTAATATTTTCGTTGGACTGTTCCTGCTCGAGATACGTAGATTTTATTTTTCCTTTGTTCTCACCGGGTGGTCGCAGGTATCGCAACTGAAACGTCCGTGTTTCGAGCTGATCCTGGAGCTCCTCCGAGGTAATGACCCGGATCACCCCGAAATCCTCCTCCACGGTGGCGAACCCGGCCGTCTTGACCACGGTGTCCAGCGCGGACTGCCACGGGATATCATTGAGCGTGAGCTGCGGAATGGTCACGTTCTGCGAGGCCACGGCCGGTGATACGATGACGCTCACCCCGGCCAACTTCGACAGCGTATCCACGATACTGGTAAACTGCGAGTTCCGGATTTCCATGTCCACCCGCTTCGGTCGGATCACCTCAAGCTGCCGGGGACCGGTGCGTTTTGAGATCAGGTTGTGCTTTTCGAGCACCTTCTTCAGAACGTCACGCCAGTAAACCGACACCGGGGAAGTAAACGTGACCTTCAGTTCCGGGTCAACGCTTTCGTCAATCGAAATGTTCGTGTTGCTCAGGATCGAAAGCTCCTCGACCACCTCCGTAAGCGGCTTGCCCTTCCAGTCCGGTTGAATCATCTCTCCGGACGGCGAAAGCATGTTGGTCATCCGCTCCTCCTCCCCCTCTTCATTTCCGTAGGTTTGATCGTCCTGAGCTCGACCCCCTTGCACTGCCACACCCACGATAAAAACAAGAGCCACCGCACCGGTCAGAAAGCGCAAATAATTCATGTTTTCAGTTATACAACAACCCCTTATATTCCGAACCTTTGAAATTAAGAACCAGCCTCATACGTACAAACCATTAAAACCACCGATTGCTACTTTACTGCCTCTGACCGATCGCTTCTTCAACGTCGAGCAGAGGCACCTTAATCGATTCCCCTTTATATTTAAAGACAACTCCATCCCGGTGAACTTCGGCCACGGTTACCTCTCCGAGTCCGCCAATCTGTAGGGATTCACCGGGTCGTCTGGCGAGGTCCCGCTGATCGTTCTGCTGCGGTTGAATAATCGCGACGGATCGTAACTCCGGAATGTTCACGTCCATTTCCGCCGTCTGACCGTTCCCGAGGACGCTGATCCCGACCCGCATCTTGCGCCGTCGATCGGTCCGGGTGGAAACAACCCCCCTGATCTCCGGTGCTTCATTGAGAAAATTCTTACGTATCTGTGCCCGTTCGCTTAATTTTTGAGCCGACTGAACAATTTTGTCGAACGATTCCACCGTATCCTCGGACGGGTCACTCGGCAGCTCCCCTTTCGAATCGGAAATTTCTTCCGCGAGTGTGGTCACCCTGTCAAACGCCCTGCGCTCAAAGGCCACCTTTGCCGTTTTCAGTTTCTCCCGCGCCATCGAAATCACCAATGCACTGATATTGATGATGCCCTGAAGCCTCTCCTCGTATTTTTTGACCTGTTCTTTTTGTGTGTCGTTCCCACAGGCCATCACCTCGCCTTTCAGCCGGTTGAACCGCTGTATCAACGACCGCTCCATCTCAATCCGGGTCTGTTCGTCCTCCACCTGATCAAGACCGGACGTTCGGTCCAGCACGATTTCTTTCGCTTTGTTCAGCACCACCTCCCCCTCGTAATCACTGCATTGATCCTCCTGTTTCGTACCTGTGTCTTCCTCCTGTCTGCGGGGCCAGACCGGTTCAAACGGGTTTCGCCGCCCGCGTCGTGCAAATATAAATTCATACCCTTTCCGGGCTTCCTCCCGGGACGAATACGTCAGGGACACCGCCGTTCCTTCGTCGTCCGAAGGAAGGCGCACGATCTTCCGGAGGATCCCATCCGCCCCAACCCACCATTTTTCCTCGCGTGTGCTCCCGTCGGGATAATTAAGTATGATTCGAGCGGTGTAGGTTTTGAATGTTTCCTCACCAACCTGAAGAGCCTGCTTTTCATCCGAGGTCCGTTTCGCGTTGGCCCGTACGAGCGGATTCTCAGTGTTTCCCAGCATAAGGAAAAACTTGTATGTTTCACTCTCAAACGCATCCCGGGCCATCAGGGTTCCCGCAAGCTGGTGGTTGGCAATCGGACGTTCACGGGATACCGTTACCTCACGGGGAACTTCGTTCGGTACCAGTATCCGGTAGCGGCCGGACCCCAGCTGTACGGGTTTGAGATACAGCGTGAATTCCTCTTCGTTGTCCGATGAAAACCCGAACTTCGCCTCTCGCAGGGTGCCGTTTTGATTCCTGTAAATCGTGGAGGACATACTGCGACGCTCCACAACCTCACGGAGCTGTTTCATTCGCCCCTGTACCCGTTCCTTTACCATTTTGTCCAGCTCCGAGCGGGTCAGGGTCTGATCCTCATTGTTCTCCCGTATTTCCTTTCGAAACTCCTTCTGCAGCTGCTCCCGAACCAGGTGAGGGGAAACCTGGGTGGCGTACTGGTGACGGGACAGATCTGTGGGTTGCCCCGCTCCTTCCTGAAACGTCTGCAGGACGGCGGTTTTCATGTTCGCCCATCCGATCCACTGTTCCCCATGCGTTATTTGATACCAGTGTGACTCGGTGGAGCCCTCCTTGACCGGAAAATCCTGGTAACTCTGCAGGTCGGTAACGGAAACGGACGTCTCTTCCTGCTGTTCATCCTGTGCGTGCAAAGGCAGCACGACAAACAGAAATACAAATAACACGGCTGTTCGTCGAACGATCCTCCACGGCCGTACTTGATTGAAACGACACATGTTATTGCGGTGGTTTGTAAATATAAATCGTCGTGGTGATGTTCATCGTACCAATGTATTTTTCGAGGGTTTTGTCCGCCTCCCCCTCGCTCCCCCCCGCATACACGGCGCCTCGAAGGGTTCGAAGATCCGCGAGGGTCAACTCCGTCCTTTCAGGTGAGATGGAGAATGAATTCACACGCATCAGTCGTTTCTGGTTTTCGAGGCTCCAGATGTACCTGAACAAACGAAAAACTTCCCCTTCCGCCTGAATATTCATCGTGATCGTCTCGTATCCGGCGTTCCCGCCGTCCCGTTCCGTGTTTCCTCCGCCTCCGCCGGTCGTGTAATTCTTCACGTCCACCCCCACTTCCTTCCCGATCGAATGCAGCTGCTGCATAAACTGCTCCGGCGTGTTCTCCTCCAGTGAGGGAAGCTCCTGTCTGAACTCGTCGATGGACGCCATCAGTTCGGCCTTCTTCTCTTTCAACCCGTCAATTTTCGCAATTTTTGACTCCCTTTCGCTGATCTCCTCCTCAAGTTCCTCGATCTCTTTCTGGGCCGGGGTAATCCGATTCATCCAGAGAAAATAATATCCCGCCCCCCCAACGGCCAGAACCAGGAACCCGAGCACGGAGGACCACACAATTATTTTTGTTTGTTCGGACATGTCTTCACCTGATTAAAAACATTAATTATTCCCGTCTTCGTCCACTCGCTGGAGCGTGTACTGTGTGCTCCAGTACTTTCGACCCTCGTCCGTATTCTCGTCGTACGGATACCAGGTACGGTTCAGCTTCGAAAACACCTGTTCCTCCTGAATCAAGCGCCGTTTCATCAGCTCCTGAAAACCGGTGAGCCGCGACAGCGGAGAAGCACTTTTGGTGTTGAAACTCAAACTCAACGCAGCACTGGCCCCTCGTCCCCCCCCGCTTTCCATTCGTCCGTCCAGGTTCTCAATCCAGACCCCCGGCGTTTGATCAATCACCTCGAACAGTTGATCAATCGCGTAGGACCACTGATATTTTTCCTTCAGCCCGTCCGGGCGAATTTCGTTCAGCACCTCCTGGCGCTGTTGAAGCTGCTGGATGTCACGCTTTAGCTCCTGAAATTCCTCTACTTTTGGTTGCTGCTCCTCCTTCTGCGCCTGAAGGCGTTCCTGTTCCCGAAGCAACTCGAGCCATTCCATGTAACCATAGCCGCAGACCGCGAGTTCAGTCGTGATAAGCGCCACACCGATCAGCAGAATAATAAAGCGGGGCAGAGGCGTTCGCTCCCGCTGTCGGCGATCCGGAGGCAGTAGATTTACCCGAAGCATGATTCGTGTACCTGTTTCATGAATCCAGAAA
Source organism: uncultured Planctomycetia bacterium (assembly GCA_964466525.1). GTDB lineage: Bacteria > Planctomycetota > MHYJ01 > CAYXQY01 > CAYXQY01 > CAYXQY01. The sequence goes on along the minus strand of CAYXQY010000028.1, from coordinate 16,656 downwards.
CCACGCGATGCTCCTTAATTTCTTTCAAGCGGAACCAACATGTCGGCTGGCCGGAACTGAAGTTACGATTCATTGTGCGCCCTCCAGGACAGGCCGAGTGCAACTGGCAACAACCGATTCATATCCTGAAGCTCCTCCAGGGAACCCACGTTTAAATCCACGTCCACGTTTTGAAACGGATCCCAAAAAACCGGCTCCAGGTCAAACACATCTTTCATCACGTCTCCGAGCCCCTGAATAAACGATCCCCCGCCCGACACGTAAATCTCATCCACTTCTTTCTCGAACTGGGTCTCGAAGAAGTCGAACGAAAGATGGATCTCATGGCAGAGGTCGTCGATCTTCCCACGGACAATCTCGTCAATTTCCTCATCCGCCGTCCCCTCCACTTTCATTCTCTCCGCTTCCTGATCGGAAATCCCTTTTCGGGTGGCAATTCGCTGCGTAAACTCGTCGCCCCCCATGTCAAACTCCCGAGCGAACTGGGACTGATTCTGATCCATGATGTGCACAAGGGATTTCTCCGCGCCGATGTCCACCAGCCCAACGATCCTTCCCTGAGTTTGTTCAGCATTGTTGTGCAGGTAAAAGTCGAATGCATTTCCGAGTGCAAGTGCATCGACGTCGACGGCCTGGGGTTTGTAACCGCCACGCTCGATCAGGTCCGCGTGATCGTTGACCAGTTCCTCCTTCGCCGCCACAATCAGTACCCGCATCTCATCGTCGGCCGTAACGGGAGATCCGACTTCCTTCGGCAACCGTTCATAATCGATAATTGCATCTTCAACTTCAAAAGGGATGTACTTTGAGGCCTGTTCGGATAGCTGCGTATCCAGCTGATCCCCCTCCCCCTCAGGCATATTCACGTATCGGATGATCACAGAGCGACCCGAAACGGCCGAACTGACGAGCGAGGTCGAAAATGAATGTTCCTCACGAAACCGCTCAAGGTTCTGCGCGGGATCAAGCTCCGGATCAATTTTGCCCACCCCGAATCCAGTCAGCGTGTACGAATCGTCACCGGCTTCGGTCAACTCCACGGCTTTTATATACCGGCTCCCGATATCCAGCCCGAGTTTCGACGTCGCTCCAAACATTTTATTTCGAAAAACTCATTAGAGCATACACGCAAAGATCAATGATATCCATAAAGCTCGTTACTGAACCACATCCGTTCTTACTGGCGTTCAAAATATGCATTTGCCTCATTGTACGAGGTGATATCACCAATGTCATACCAGGCGCCCTCAACGTAATAGCCATACACCGGCACCTGCTTGTGCAACCACTCAATAAGGTATCCGGGCTCATCCGGGTTTCGTCCCCCACGGAGGTACGTATCAATTTTGACCAGGTGTTTGTGTTGAAAAAGATAGAGACCGATCGAAATGGTCGTTTGCCGGGAGACGGCAGGTTTTTCCTGAAAATCGATAATCCGATGGTCCTCCGCCAGCTCCACGGCACTGTAACTTCCAATTTCTCGCTCCTCAAGCTCCTTCAGACCCACCGATGTCCCGTGGCGGTTAAAAAAGGATACAAATCCGGTTAAGTCCGCCTCGATCAGGTTGTCTCCGGCCACCACAAGCAGGTCCTCCGAAATGTCTTTCCGGTCGATAACGTACTGAATATCGCGGATCGCCCCGAGTCGTCCCTCCCTTTCCTGGGTCCCGTCGTTGACGATCTCTATTGGCTCCATCTCTTCCTTCCCGTTGATCCATCGTTGAAAATTTGGGTAAAAAAGTTCATTGGTGACAATGTAGGTCGTATCCAGTTCGTCTATCAGCCTGATTCGATCAAGAATCCGGTCAAGAATCGGACGATCCCCGACCGGAAGAAGCTGTTTCGGTCGATCTTTTGTTATCGGATATAACTTTGTCCCGAATCCAGCACAGAGGATAATCGCTTTCAAAAAACCACCCGTTCAAACGTAGGTTCAATCCTCACTGTAATATACGGCACGGTCATGGGTTTGACAAAATTTATGAAGCTCGGTTCACTTGTCTACCCCTTCATCAGGGCAAACCGACTCCATGTCACACCTGGTAATGATAACAACCTGATTTTACTCCGATAGCCGCACAGATATCAAACATTGGGGACAGGTGGAGACAAATTTGTTCTTCAAGAACGGTGCGTATTCGGTATAATTCCCCTGGACTACGGTCCAACACGCAAAACCAAAATGTAAAAAAGAAACGATAACAAACCCGGCTCCACCAACTGCCGCCCACCTCCGATCAGGCATCTGATTTAGAGTTATTCAGGGCTCCGCACCATGAATAGCCCGTCTCAAATTTGATGTGATCCGGGGGATTCGATAGAATATTTAACACATCTGGAGAGGTGGCAGAGTGGTTTAATGCGGCGGCTTGCTAAGCCGTTGAGCCCGGCATTTCGGGCTCCAAGGGTTCGAATCCCTTCCTCTCCGTCCTTTTGTATTTTTTGCGCACACAAGTTGTTGATCATTTTTCTTACGGGTTTTCATGAGCACCTCCATTTCCGACCTGGCCTCGCTTCAGGAAGACATTCAGGATCGTCTGTCGGCCCTCAAGGATTCTCTTTGACCTGCCGGACAAACGTGAAAAGCTGTCGGAAATTGAAAAAGAAATGGAGGATCCATCGTTCTGGGACCACCAGGAGTCGGCACAGGAGAAAGTGGATGTTCTCAGCGACCTGAAGAACCTTCTGGAAACCTACGACGATCTGGAGAGCCGGCTTGAGCACGCGTCGGTGTTGCTGGAGCTCGGCCGGGAGGAGGACGACCAGGACACCATGCGACAGGCGGAGGACCAGCTTCGCGACCTACAGGACGACCTTTCCACCTTCGAAACACGAACCCTCCTGAACAGCCCCAACGATCGAAAACCCGCCTTTTTCAGTATCCAGGCGGGAGCAGGCGGAAAAGATGCCTGCGACTGGGTGGAGATTCTCTGGCGCATGTACTCCCGTTATTTCGAGGACAACGGGTATGAATACGAAGTGGTGGACATGCGTGAAGGGGAAGAAGCAGGCATTCGGCAGGTCGTCGTACACGTCAAGGAGGAGTTCGCGTTCGGGTACCTGAAATCAGAAATGGGCGTTCACCGTCTGGTACGCATCTCCCCTTTCGATTCCTCCGGACGGCGACACACGTCCTTCTGTGCGGTGGACGTGGTACCCGAACAGGATGAGATTGATATCGACATCAACGAAAACGATCTGGAAATCGACACGTACCGTGCCTCCGGAGCGGGGGGACAGCACGTCAACGTCACGGATTCGGCCGTGCGAATTACGTATCTCCCGAAGGACCTGACCGTACAGTGCCAGAACGAGCGCTCACAGCACCAGAACCGTCGCATGGCCATGAAAATGCTCCGATCCCGTCTGCACGCGCTCAAAAAGAAAGAGCAGGAAGAGGAACTGAAAGAAATGTTCGGCGAAAAGGGGGAAATTGCCTGGGGGAACCAGATTCGCTCCTACTTTTTCGACCCCCAGGAACGGATCAAAGACCACCGTACCGGCAAGGAAACCCACCACATCGAACCGGTCCTTGACGGAGAAATCGGGCCCTTCATCGAAGCCTATCTGCGCATGGACCTGGACGAACAGAACTGATGTTTTTCTTCCCCTACAACGACATCAACCCGACGGAACGGCTTTCCGTTGTCACCTGGCTGCTGATCACCGTCAACGCGGGCGCCTTCATTTACCTGTACTGGATCCTGATGCCGAATGCGGACGTGGAACAGCTCAAGGCCCTCAGCCAATCGTATCAGGGATGCCGCCCCGAAGCACTCTCCACCTCCGGTCGCCTTTCCGTGAATCAAATGTTCCGGTTGCTTTTCTTCATGGAATACGGCCTCGTTCCGGGAAACATCTCCACGGAAAGCTGGCAGGTCAACAACGTCCTGACGTCGATGTTTCTCCACGGCAGCCTGACACACCTGATCGGGAACATGGTGTTTCTATGGATCACCGGAGACAACCTTGAGGATCGGTTCGGATACATCCCGTTCACCCTGTTTTACCTGTTCTGCGGATTTGCCGCCGCGGCGACTCAGGTTGCGATGAACCCGGACGCCTGCGTTCCCATGGTCGGGGCATCCGGCGCAATAGCCGGAACCATGGGGGCGTACATGGTGCTATTCCCTCGTGGCAAAATCAAAGCTCTTTTCATTTTGTTCCCGTTTATCATAACCACGATCCTGATCGACGCCATCTGGTGGCTTGGTCTGTGGTTTCTGTTTCAGTTTGCGTACGAATTTTCCGCTACCGGTCCGGGTGGCGTTGCACACTGGGCACATATCGGAGGCTTTACGGCCGGCCTGTTGATCGCGCTAATTGCCCGCTACACCGGATTCGTCGAAGCTGGGGTTTCTCCCGGCGGTCGCCGTACACCGCGGCAAGAACGGGACTGGCACCGCGATTCTCATCGCAGGTGGTAACCTGAAATTCGAACCGATACAGCGAGACACCGAGAAACAAAAGCCAGTCAGTGTATCCGACTTTCCCGAATGCACACCAGAAGATCATACTCATTCGAATCATTGACAATAATATACTGATTTCAATCAATTCTCGACCCTGCGGTTATGAACACGGAAAACAACAGATCGAACGATGGAACCGTTGTGGGCCTTCTTGGCGGAATTGCAAGCGGCAAAAGCACGGTGGCTCAAATGTTCAAAGAACATGGAGCCGCCATCGTGGACGCTGACGAACTCGCCCACGAAGCCCTCGAGCAGCCGGACGTGCAGGAACAGATCAAAACGCAGTTCGGTGAAGAATACGTATCAAACGGATCCGTGAACCGGTCGCTCCTGGCCAGTGCCGTTTTCTCGGACGTCGATAACATCAAAAAGCTCAACGCCCTGGTCCACCCGTACGTCCTCAACCGGATCGAACAACGGATCGAAACGTTCCGCAACGAACATGAAAGTTCGGTGCTTGTACTGGACGTGCCCCTTCTCGTTGAAACGGACCTGCATTCCGTCTGTGACACCCTTCTTTTCACGGACGCGCCGCTGGAGACCCGGATCGAACGCGCAAACGAAAACCGGGACTGGTCAGCGGATGAACTCAGACGACGCGAGGCGGCTCAGGAAGAGTTAAGTTTGAAACGCGACATGGCGGATTTTACAATTGACACATCGGAATCCTTGAAAAAGATGCGTAATCGGGTATCATCCCTTTATTCCAGACTTGACACGTGAACGGGTTGCGGTCGGGTTGCCCGTCGATCTGAAATCCACGCGGAGAATCCTCAGTGAGCATTGCTTACGCCGTCACTCCGGCCACTCAGGAGAAGATAGGTTGAGGTTCTGGCGAACTTTTTTCCGTAGCGATTTGGACATTTGTTCGACCGGGCCCGGACTCACGAATCTCGGGCGAGGTTTCGACGGATACTCATGCAAAAATTCTTTCGGACCAGCTACACGACGAACGGCGTTATCTGGAGTCAATCCGTACGCAATACAGCCGTGTCCGAACCCCAAGTGAAGGACATGATCAACAGTTCGTCACATTTCGGAACGTTTGACAGTTGAAATTTATTTTAACGCCGGAACCCCTAATCAGCCTATGGTGCGGGACAGGAATCGGGCACCTGATCATTAACTTCCGAAGGTCCGGACCAACGCTTGATTGCATCGTGCCCCGCTGACGTTTTACCGTTCATTTGCCGTATTCATCCCATGTCTGAAACCACCGAGCAGCAAACAGAAGACGAAGGAACCCAATACGAGGAAATAAAACAGGAGGACCTGCACCTGACGAAACTGCAGAAGATGTCCGTCTCCGAGCTCATCGAGCTTGCGAAAGAACTGGATATTGATAACTACAGCGGAAAAACAAAACAGGAACTTGTCTTCAGCATCCTAAAAAAACAGGTTAAGAACCGTGGGATGATGTACGGAGAGGGGGTCCTCGAAACATTGCCAGAAGGATACGGATTCCTGCGTTCACCGGATTACAACTACCTGCCGTCGCCGGATGACATTTACATTTCCCCGTCCCAGATTCGACGCTTCAACATGCGCACCGGCGACACCATTACCGGTCAGATACGCCAGCCAAAAGACGGGGAAAAATACTTTGCACTGCTAAAAGTCGAAGCCATCAACTGGCAGCCCCCTGACGAACACCAGATGTCCGGGAATTTCGAGGACTTGACCCCGCTGCACCCGCAGGAGCGGTTGTTTCTCGAGCACGACCCGGAGGACGTTTCCACCCGTATTATGAACCTGATCACCCCGATCGGAAAGGGCCAGAGGGGCCTGCTCGTCGCCCCTCCGCGCACCGGGAAAACCGTGCTTATGCAGAAGGTGTCCAACGCGGTATCCACCAACCACAACGAAGTGTACCAGATTATTCTGCTGATCCACGAACGGCCTGAGGAAGTTACGGAAATGAAGCGAAGCACGGACGCTGAAGTCATCAGCTCGTCGTTCGACGAATCCTCCGAACGCCACATCCAGGTCGCGGAAATGGTCCTGGAAAAAGCAAAACGCCTCGTCGAATCCGGACATGACGTCATGATTTTGCTGGACTCCATCACCCGCCTCGGCCGCGCCTACAACCGGGAAGCACCCCATTCCGGCAAAATCCTGTCCGGCGGCATCGACGCTTCCGCGCTGCAGGGGCCCAAGAAATTCTTCGGAGCAGCACGCAACATCGAAGACGGTGGAAGCCTGACCATCCTCGCAACCGCCCTGATCGAAACGGGCAGCAAGATGGATCGCGTCATTTACGAGGAATTCAAAGGCACCGGAAACATGGAACTACACCTCGAGCGAGACCTTGCCGACAAACGAATCTTCCCCGCCATCGGCATCGAACGATCCGGCACTCGTAAAGAAGAGCTCCTGCTGGATCCCGACGAGAAGGAAAAAATCTGGATGATGCGCAAGGTCATGGGCGACATGAACCCACCCGAAGCGATGGAAACACTGATCGAAAAAATCAAGGATACCAAGACCAACGCCGAATTCCTCATGGCCCTTCCCGGCAGCTCGGAACAGTAACACAACCTATATGCCCCCCTTCACGCCAACAGTCCCAATCTCCCGTTCCCCCTCCCCCTTCGGTTCCGCTCACTACCCCGGGAGATACCCCTTCCTCTGGCTCTCGGCATCCGGGTCCCCCCCTCTTCCACCCGATACCATAACCTACATTTTTTTGTCTCTCCCTCGGGTTTCTCAGAAGTTTTCATGCCATAACATGACTGATGGTACCTCACCCTTTCCTTTTGTACAATAAGATTTCATCGATGCAAACGCCACCCGGCAGATACTGTAAATAAATGTAATTTACAATTTGTCATCCTTCCTCCCATGACTCTTCGTACCCCATCATGCATAATTTGTTTCATTCTGGTTGGATTTCCTCTTCACGCACAGACCACTCTGTCGGAACAGGTTCAGATCCAACAACAAATCAACGGAACCCGCTACGGGGCCCGGGCAAACGAAACCGGCCCTATCGGTGGGGGTAAGGGGTACAAAAAGCGGATCGATACGGCGGACAAAACCGTCAGATCACTTGATCAGCTGATCAACGCTCTGGAAAACGCCGGGAAAGGAGATGTAATATACCTTCCCGGCGACGTGACGATCGACTGCACGGTACAGGTCTACATCGAAGAACTCGTGATCCGCATCCCTTCGGGTGTGACACTCGCCAGCAATCGGGGACAAAACGGTTCTCCGGGAGCCCTCATCCAGAGCGATACGTTCAACACGAAACCACTTATTCGGGCTGCTGGCCCTGACGTTCGCGTGAGTGGCCTGCGGATACGCGGGCCCGATCCGAAGAGACGCATGCGACATCACCGGCGATCGTTCCAGGAGGATCGGGGACACTCGTACTATTACAAATTCCCCGTCTCCAGGGGCATTGTGACGACCTCGACCGGGCTGGAGGTGGACAACTGTGAACTCTCCGGTTGGAGCCACGCCGCTATATTCCTGAAAGACGGAAAGAACCACAGGATCCACCACAATCACATTCATCACAATCAGTTCAACGGCCTCGGGTACGGCATCACTCACGACACCGCGTTTTCCCGAATTACCCATAACCTCTTCAATTTCAATCGGCACTCCATCGCCGGTACGGGACGACCGAAAAGTGGATATGAAGCCAGCAATAACGTGGAACGGGGCACATCCCTGAGTCACTGCTTTGACATGCACGGAGGACGGGACCGGGAGGATGGCACGAACATCGCCGGAACCCGGATTCACGTTCACCACAACACGTTTCTTCCGGAAACAACCTCCGTAAAAATTCGCGGCAAACCGCAGAAAAACGCCCGAATCCATCACAACTGGTTTAACCAGCGCCGCCCCAAACAGGCCGTGGAAACGGAAGGAAATTCAACGGTGCGAGACAACGTATTCGGTCGATCCGAACCGGTTGTCCGGTAACTGTTCCTGTTCACTATACGTCCCGGAATTTTTTGAAAAACTGGTCCGGAAACGTTAGAAGACATTTTATATCCGGTCTTCCTTGTCGTGAATTGTGGTGAATAGAAGGAGGCACCCCCATGTTTTCTCATCATTTATTGAGCATCCTGGCTGATACGGGAAGCACACCTTCCGGAAGGCAATCATATATTCCGCCGGTACCTACGGGTCGGGTCACATCCATTTTTTCCGGAGTAACGATTGTTGTCCTGTGTATATTTTTTACCGGGTTGCTGGCCTTCGGTGCGGACTTTGACAAACCGGTGGACGAGTCGAAAGGGCTGACCGTTTACGAGCAGCACCACCGCGTCCAGTTCCGCCTGGACAACATGCCACTGACGGTGTATCGTGCTCACCCGACACAGAAGTTTCCCTACTTCTATCCACTTGCCGGACCGGTTTCGGGCCAGTCGCTGACGACCGAATCCAGCCTGCCCTACCCGCACCACCGCGGGCTCTGGCTCGGTCTTGATCCTCTGAACGGAGGGAACTACTGGCATGGGAACCTTTCGGACGGCCGGATCCGGTCGGTCGAACGCAAGGTGGTCGATCGTTCCGAAAACACCATCACGTTCACTGACCGCTGTCGCTGGGAGCGGGAAGGGGCCCCGGAGCCGTTTCACGACCAGCGGCGTATCACCGTTTCGGTAAAGGATGCTAAGCGCTGGTTGATTGACGTCCGTATCAAGCTGACCGCCCGGGAGAAAATTGTTATAAAGGACGCGAAACACTCGCTGTTTGCCATCCGTGCGGCGGCGGACATCTCGCCGGCGTACGGGGGAACGCTTTACAACTCCGAGGGCGGTCGCGGGGCGGAGGGTACCTATGGACAGGAAGCACGCTGGTGTGGTTATTACGGCTCGCGTCGTCATCACCTGGATATCGTGGAGGGGATCGCGGTGATGACGCACCCGAATAATCCGTGGCGCCCGGTCTGGTTCACGCGCAATTACGGCCACCTCTCGCCGTCACCGTTCAACTTTCGGGAGGAACCATGGAAGCTGCCCGCCGACGAGTCCATTACACTCAGGTACCGCGTGGTCCTGCACGCCGGAACGCCTGAGGAAGCCGACCTTGATGAACTTTACCGGCAATGGATTCAGGATTCTTAATCCTCGGAATGTCATGCTCAGCACAGGATCCGGGGGACGCCCGTGATTGTGCAGCTCGGCGGGCGCCTGGCGGAACGAGGTTAAATTGGCGCACGGGGCTCAAGTCTGCAACAATTTGATGTGAAACATCAGATACACGTTCGTTGAAATAGCAGGAAAAACGTACAGCCTCCCCTCCCCGCACGATATCACCGATGACCTCTTCCCCGCCCTCTCAGATTCCGGGGTTCCGTAATAGCAATTGGGCCCCCTGCCCGATGGTTAATAGGCACCGGGATTTAGCGCAGGCGATGTACAGGCATTATCCGAAGACCTCTTCAATACCGGTTCTCGAACGAGAACCCGTCGGCCGTGCCGGCTCAGGTAAAGCAACACGGCAGATACGCCACGGAACTCCAGCCGCGGCCCGGAAACGTTCAGAATATCCGATCCGCCACCACGAGGCGTATCGGGATATCGAACCGGGACGGACGCCGTCTGAATCAATTCATCTCCCGCGAGGCTGCTGAACCGGGCCTCGTCCGTGAATCTGCAAATCACGGTTGACGCTCCGGTTTGCGTGGGCCGACGGAACGCAGATCGATTGGCTCAAAACCGATCCGGTCTCCGGGTTTTCCGGGATCAAAAAGCAGGTTGCCCTTTGCCGGATTTTCGATATGGACGATCTAGGGAAGTGCGATGACGGAGTTACTGTCCCGACCCCTCTCACGCCATTCACTGAGTGATTTCCCGTTAAATTTCGGCGTTTCGTCGAAGGTGTAATACAGGTTGTAATCAATTTCCGCGTTTTTTCGTTTCCAGTGTCCGCCAATCAGTTTCGAATCCCGGGACAGGATGACGTTCTGGGAGAAAAAGACCGTGCCTTCGCCTTTTCGTCGCCGGAGCACCTCGTAGCCGAGGGAGGCGTAGCCGAAAATATTATTGTAAACCACGTGTTCACGGCCCATCTGCTTGTAAGCGGCGTCGGGGACATTGTAGATAACGTTGTGGTGGTAATGAATCTGTGCGGCCCCGTTGTCAACCTGAATGCCGAAACCGGGATGTGACGGGCCGAATTCGTCGATGTCCTCCTTGCCCCCGGTAAATCGGGTGAGGTCGTGGATCAGGTTGTGATGCATTTCCGTTCCGGGTTGACGGGAGAGAAAATACACGCCGGAGGCCCCGCCGATAACCCCCAGTCCGATATCATGAATATGGTTGTACCTGATGACGTTGTGATGACAGGACGTCAATCGATCACGCCAGACCCACCCTACCGAAATGGCGTTGTTGAGCATATGATGAATTTCGTTATGGGCGACGGTGTTGTACGCCGAGTGTCCGATCCAGATCCCGGCTCCGGCAAGGTAAATCTGTCCTCCGTGATGGATTTCGTTGTCCGAAATCATGTTTCCTCTGGTCTGTCGGGAACGGTTTTCCGGTTCGGACGTCTCTCCGATTTGAATGCCTCCGGCCCCCAGGTCGTGCAGCTCATTTCCCACGATCGAGAGTGCTCGATTGTCTTCCGGAAAGTCCATCCCATACGTGCCGACATGCACAATCTCATTCCGGGAAATTCGTACCTTCCGCGTGCCCCGTCCATGAAACGCCCCCGGGACGAACGGATCCGACTGTCTCTCGCTGTATCCGGTATCCGGAAACGCCGCTCCGCTGTGCCGGAAGGTAAATCCCCGGAGTGTGATATGACCGACCCGTTTTTTGCCGGGCTGGCCGTCGAATGACACCAGCCGATCAACCGCAGGCGCCACCGCGTTTACCGAGCCGTCGGACCGTTCGGCCTCGGTGGGATAATACCAGAGAACTCCGGTCTGTTCGTTCAGGTACCATTCCCCGGGTTGATCCAGCCCCTCGCGCACGTTTTCGACCACAAACCGTTTTCCGAACCAGTTCATTGGTCGTTTTTTCCAGGTCGCCATCGGACCCGCGAGGTAGCAGATGTCGTTTTTCGTATCGACCTTCCGAATGGTACGGCGTGCTTCGTTCCAGCCGAAATATTTCAGTATTTCGATGTTTTGAAGGTTCGTCCAGTTCGCCTTAATCTGTCCCTCTTTGAAAACAAACGCCCGGCGATTCACGTCCGCCCCGGGATTGTCCGGCTTGACCATGTTCTTGAATTCATAATAGCCGTCATTGGGCATCCGGGCACGCTGACGCCGTTTCCCGTTGATCCAGAGCTGCCGGAAGGACCACTCTCCTCCAGCTACACGATCCAGTTTCATTTTCCATAGGTCCCGCTCCGTTTTTTGCCACTCCCCAAGCCGGCGTCCTCCGCTGACCACCGGCGACTCCCCGGGATACGCACGATATGTAATGCGGTGGTCCGGACTGCCTGAGTCCTCCGGTGTAAATACAAGGGGCTCGCGCAGAGCGTACCGTCCGTCACGTACGTAAACGGTGACCGGACGGGAAAGTCCCTCCTGTTTCTGTTTCAACTGCCGGATGGCGGATTTCGCTTTCCGTATCGTGGCAAAGGGACCGTCCGTTCGGTCGCTGTTCGGGGATTTCAGCCGTCCCGACCAGTCGTTGTTTCCGGTCTCACGGGAGACGTAGAGTGAAATCTGTTCTTCATTTTCCCCGACAACCATTCCTGAAGCTGAGGGGAGAAGCACCAAAACAAGCAGGAGGAGGAGCAAGGAATCGGACCTGTTCATCGGTTTGATCGGATGCCGAAATTCAATTCATAAAAATAGATAAAACAGAACGGCCGTTACGCCGTACAGGAGAACAATGAGGTCTACGGTATCGGGTCTCCGTCCGAAGGAGGTATCGCACAATGAAGTAGAAAAGAAAACACGTCGCCGGTTGAGTAGAGAGGGGGAGGTGTATAACCACTACCTGAGAACGGGACGGTCTTCACATTACCCCCCCTGTGATCGTCCGAACAACGTCTTCAAAAGAAGCTGATTTTATTGTTGTTCTGAAGTGAATTCAATTCATGGTTTTGCTAAAATCATTGTTTGGATCTATTCTCGGGTATCTTGATCCCGGAACATCGAAATTAGGCAGTTGATACGAAAGTTGAAGTCCGCTTTCTTTCTGCACCTGTTTACTTCTCCGATATCAAGTAATGACCATGAATCGTCGTACCATCCCCTTACAACTTTTGAGTTTGCTTGTACTGATCCTCGGATTTCCAACATCACCCGAACTATCCGCTCAGCAGAAGAAACCAAACATCCTGATCATCATGGCGGACGACCTCGGTTACGGAGACATCAGTCCGTATGACGGCTGGGTGAACACCCCGCATCTCGAGAAATTGGCGGAACAGGGGGTTCTACTGACGGATTATCATTCCAATGGCGCAGTCTGCAGTCCGACGCGTGCGGCGATGATGACGGGTCGGTATCAACAGCGTGCGAACATCCCGGGTGTTGTCTATGCGGCCCCAAACCGAGGAACCCATAACCACGGGTTGCAGCCGAAGGAGTACACGATTGCCGAGGCACTCTCCGATGCAGGCTACGTGACGGGCATGTTCGGAAAGTGGCACCTCGGCTATTATCGACCTTACAACCCGATCCATCACGGGTTCGACCGGTATCGTGGATTTGTGAGCGGCAACATTGACTACTTTGCTAAGGTCGACCAGGCAGGACACTACGACTGGTGGCTGAACGACCGGCTGATAAACGAAAAGGGATATGTTCCTCATCGGATTGCGGATCACTCGGTGAAGTTCATACAGAATCACGCGGACGAACCATTCTTCCTGTACGTCGCCCATGGGGTGCCCCACTATCCGTATCAGGGACCGAAGGACCAAGGGTTTCGAGTACCGGGCCGCGGCATGGTACGAATGGATCAAAATTCGGATCGAAAGAAACGTGCCTACCGGCAGATGGTAAAAGCACTCGATCAAAGCGTTGGACGTATCATGAAAACGCTGGAGGAGGAAGGGATTGCCAACAACACCTTTCTCTTTGTCACGTCCGACAACGGGCCTGCAGGACCGGGGTCAAGCGGTCCCCTGCGAGCGAACAAAGGAAATGTTTTCGAAGGCGGTCACCGCGTTCCGGCCATCGCCCGTTATCCCGGGCTCATCCCGTCCGGAACGGAAACGAACGAACCGGTGATGGGCATGGACCTGATGCCCACGGCAATAGAATTGGCAGGAGCCACGCTGCCGGATGGTCTGACCCTGGACGGCATCGATGTGATGCCGGCACTGACGGGAAGCACTTTGCCCGAGCGAGATCTGATCTGGATATCCGGACGCCGGGCGGCGTTTCGACGGGGCCCCTGGAAGCTGGTGCTTCAGGAAAGCGGCCTCGACGAACCGGCGCTGTTTCATCTCGGCCAGGACCGGTCCGAGTCAAACGATCTTTCAGGAGACCATCCCGAGCGTGTGAAACGACTCCGAAACGCGTTTCAATCCCTTCGAACGGAGCTTCATGAATCGGCAACGGATCAGCCGGAAGGTTCGAAACCGCCACCGGGCTCATTAAGTAAATGATGGGAAGCCGGAATCCATGAAAACCACGGGCTACGCGTTCGTTTTTCGGTTCAACGGGGACTCACAGGCAATTCGTATCCATAAGATTCTTACGGCACGGTCGTATTGCCGGTAGATTCAGACCGGTGGATCGTTTCATGTGGAGGAGTTATATCCACCAGAGGATGGTTTCAAGGTCGGATGGATATTTGATCGGACCGACCAGCGTACGCAGGGATGGACAGGCATCTCGCTTGATCGCCTGTTTTAGCGCGGTGGTGAACACCCGGAGCCGATCAAAGACCACCACACTGGAGGGGAGGGGGGTATTGTGGTCTGCGGGATCCGGACGGGACAGGTCGGGTTTTGAGGAAGTGGTTGATCGGTCAATGACCTCCCCGTGCTGGAGTACAATTCGCCGCCAGCGACCCGAGAGCGCGGGTGGCTGCCAGCGCATCGCACTGTTTGCCAGTTCCTCGTACCATCGCGCTCTGCGGACGTCGCGCGCACCCCGCCGAAGAATCGACTCGATCCGATCGGCCACCTCGTCCGCGTGCAATTGATCTGCAGCGTTTGTTCTTTCTTCTGTGTCATGGCGTAGCGTTTCGGCCCCGGTCCGATCCTCTTTTTCGGAGCGGACGTTTTCGTCGTTGTTTTCATTTGTTCGCAGGTGCTGTTTCTGGAACCATAGGGTCTGTCCGAGGGAAATCAACACAGGAATCGGGAGCTGTACGGATGACCGGCCCGCCAGTCCGTGACGCAACCGAAATACCTGGAGTCCTTCCGAAAAGTCCGGTTCAGAAACCAGCGAACGGAGACGACGTGACGCCGGCAGGGGGCCGGAAGGAGATTTGTTCCGGATGAATTGAAAGAGGCATCCCAGCGCCTCAATACGATCGGGCCGTGAAAACGGTCCGATCCGGTGGGTTTCGGAGCGTTTCGGACGAAAATCCCTCAGGGTCTCGTCGGTGTATACGACGGTTCGATCACCGCCGACGAGCTTCTCGTTGTAAGGTGGACGATGCTTCTTGATCCGGTCGTTTTCCAGGAGCGCGGCTTCAAGGGGTGTGGGTACCGGTTCACATTCGACGTCCTTCGCGCGGGAAACCAGCTCCAGTTTCCGATTGGAAAGCTGACTGCCCGCCTGAAAGTAGGAGTTGACCCGGGCTTTCAGGGACGTGGCTTTGCCGATGTACAGGATGCGGTCCTCCCGATCGACCATCCGATAGATTCCGGGCTCCTCGGGCAGGGATAACCGTCGCTCACGGGAAATAGGGTAGGCGTACCCGTCGCCGGATCGTTGACCGGAAGTTTGTTCGAGCCAGGATTCCAGCTCCTCAATGGTGCATACGTCCTCGGTCTCACGGAGAATACGGACCAGTCGTTGCCAGATCAGTGCCGTCGCCCGGATGTGGGGGCCCACACGTTTTACCTCCGGCACGGTGTATCCGAAATATCCCGCCATGGCCCGTAATCCCCTGCGTGGCAGGTCCGGAAACAAACGGGTCGCAATTTCATGTGAGCAGATGAACTGCTGTTGATGGTACCGGTCGGGATGGCGCAGGGCCGTTTCTGCTTTGAGAAAACGCTGTTCGTACTGAGCGTAGTGCGCAAGTACACGATCGGTTCGATCGGCCTGTTGCAGGAACGCTCGCTCGACCTCGAGCAGAGGATCCCCCTCCTCAAGCATCTCCCGGCTAATCCCGGTCAGTTCCTGTACCCGATGGGGGAGTGTGATAGACTCGTCTGTGCCGATCAGTCGCGTGTCCGGGTTGAGATCGCCCGGATCGCCGGGGGAAGACACACGAAAGGGGGCCCAGCCGAATTCAATCAGGTGAGCCTGATCCGGGGACGAACCGGTTGCCTGGCAATCAATGACCAGAACGGTCATGTCCTCCAGTTTCATTGTCCGGAGCGTTGGAGTAATGAGGAACCAACACGTCTGATTCAAGTACCGGAACCACGTCGTGTTTATTGACATCGAGAGCATACCTCAGGTCCGCACCGTGTCCCTGCTCCTCCAGGCTGTTTGCATGCGGTGCGTTCCGGATCCGTATCTGTGTCTCTTTCTTTTGTTGGTCGTCCGGCGGATCTCCCCTCAGGTACTGAAGGATGAAATCCACGCCCGCCACATCCTCGGAACAGGCCGAGCCGCCGGCGCCACATGCAACGAGATGTATCGTATCCCGACCGGCGAGATAGGTTGCGAGTGCCGCTGCATTGGTCAGACTTCCGATCACCACGTTCTGATCGGATAGTGCGTTTATCGCTCGCGTGCCGTTCGAGGTCAGACAGACCACCTCCTGTCCCGAAAGGTCCATTTCATCAAAGGAAGCAGGGGAATTGCCCAGGTCGAACCCTGAAATTCGCTCCGCGTGTCGTTCCCCTGAAAGCAGGACGTCCGGGGTCGCTTCTCTCACCTGTAACGCTTCCTCAACCGACTCGACGGGGTGAATCGCCCGTGCGCCCTGTGCAAATATCGAGCACGCCGTCGTGGAGAAGCGAAGGATGTCAACGATTACGTAGGTTCCCGCCGGAGGGGAGCAAGGAACCTGCTCCACTTTATCGTAGGTCTCAATCATTGGTTATCAGGTCTCCAGTATAGGAAAGGAAAAAGCTGTCTTCGGGAACAGGCGGGATTGCTTCAGGAAAGAGTCGCTCC
>CAYXQY010000027.1:0-31525 GCA_964466525.1 uncultured Planctomycetia bacterium | reverse complement strand
TCGACGCTTGCAGAATGGGTCGACGCCGACGCGGGCGCTTGGACCGGTGATGAAAAGCACATTACGATTGCCGGTGGTCGGGCCGTCCGCGGATTCGTCGAACAGGTCCCGAGGCCGGGGAACAATGTGTTCAGCGTTCAGTACGGCAACGTGGGTGGTGGGCAGCAAACTGATCAGGCCGGAACGCTGACTGGCCGGGTCCAGGCATACGGATCCGGTACGAGCCACCCCGGCAAACGAGGACGTGACCCCCACGTCGCTGTGTATAATTTGTTCGTCGGGCGGGTCCTCTTCTGATTGAGAAAAACCGGACATGCATTCCCCAAACAGGCTGCGGGGATTCGTCGGGACGGCGTGAACGACGTCATCGTCCTCTCCAACAAACGCACGCAGTTCGTCGCGCAGCGTGTCCACGGAGGAAGCCCGTGCTACGGACGCTCCCGCGTCACGGGCGGTTTCGCAGAAGTTCGTCACCAGCTGGTCACTATTCGAATTCATAAATGTCACCTGATATAAGCGTTTGCAATCCGTATGCCCTCCACACGACCGCTGACATGAAATAAATCCCGACGAAACTTCCTGTATCTGCGGGTTTACGAGGTAGCGATGGTCTGCCGGAACGGGGGTGGGTCATCGGGACGTCGGTTCGGGTTATGGCGAAAAGGCCGATTGTTATTGTTCATTTCTTTTGCCGGCAGGAATGCCGGCGCTCCTCTTTTTGCCGTAGGTTTACCTGCCTCTCGTGATACAATACCTGTCTAACGGACCGTTTTTTCGTTTTCTTTATCGACAATACGACGTATGTTTTCAAACCGATTGGTTCTGTCGATCCGCTGTCTGCGGGATACCATAGGGACCTTCCTGCAGAAACAGACAGTCCGGATCCCGGTCCGGGTAAGCGTCCTGGGCACGTTCGATGGAACGCTGGACCATGGTACGAAGCTGGTCCGCCGGCGGTTTGTCGGTCTGCTCCTCCTTGGACAGCAGCCTGATACCCGCCTGTCCCGGCAGGAGATCGTACCGGTCCTCCGGAATCTGTGTGGCACAGTAATACAGGTGATCTCGCGTGCCGATCCGGTCGAACACGTTCGCCCACTTCTGCACCTGCCACTGTTCCTGAATCAGTTCGTTCTCATGAATATAGGAGCGAAACCCGTCCGTCCCGCGATCCATAAACAGGCGAAGTGATTCCTTGTATCCCTCTCCTCCGATCGGATCCGGATCCGTGTTATCCGCCACGAGGATGATGTGTCCGTCCTGTCGGACCGCACGTGACGCTTCCACGGCCGCCTTGGCCGCCTGGTAGTGGTTCACGGCAACGAACCGACCGGGAACAAGTACAATGTCGTACGCCTGATCAAGGTCAACCGTTACGTACTTTCGTATGTGATCCACCGCGCGCTCGTGTGCTTTGACCATGTCCCCGGCGAAAACCCCCGTCAACCGTTCGTCGTTGTCGATTGTCACGTTCACGAGAAAATCACATCCTGCCTTCTTTGCCACGGCAAGTGATTCCCGGTGTAAAGGATTCCGTTCAAGATTGAGGTCGATCGCGTACGGCGAACTCATCGGTTCCGCCCCGTGAAACGAGGTGAGCGTGTCCTTTCCGGCAATGGCCGGGCAAATGCCTTTTCGCCCGCCGGAGGCACCGGCCATGAAATGGCTCTCCACAAGTCCGGTGACGATCTTGAGGTCCGCTTCCACGTACAGCCTGTTCACCAGCGCGGGGGTCCCGTGGTCCGTTCGGCCCAGGTCCACCAGCTGATCCGTGTTTTCGTATTCATGGTTCTCGACCTGCACTCGATCGAACCCCTGTTTCTCAAGCCCCAGCATCTCCTCGATTTCGCCAGAGGTCATGTTCCGATGGGAACCGGCGCCCACAAGCACCGTGATCCGAGATTGGTCGAATCCCGCGTCGAGCAGTTCGTTCAGTATGTGCACCATCAATCCATCCTCCCCACGATACGGCACCGGGCGGGTGTTGTCCGACACGACGATTACTGCTTCAGCTTCCGAATTATCGTTCCATGTTTCCCTCGCCATCTCGCTCAACGGCGGCGTGCCGGTTGGATTTCGCAGGGCCTCCGGAATGGCCTCCCGGCCATCCAGCATGAAGGTCGGTTCATTCATGCCCCGTAAGTCCCACTCGTGGGACAGTTCGAACGGAATTGATTTCCCTTCAGATTGCAGGTGAATGGTGGGCATGTCCGTAATGTTGAATCAGTTGAACGGATTCCGGGACGGATTAGACACCCTATCAGGCAATGTCCTGACAGCCATGATCGTCGCACCGATCTTGAAACATTGCTATTTATTTTGATGGAAACTCCAGAGATTTTGAACGGGGACGGATGTTCGAACAGTGGTGAATTGCGGTTTTCCCCAATAAGTTGCGATGGAGAAAGGAAGGTTCCGGGTGATGGCTACTGGAAATTGTGGAAACGGTTGGAAGGAACCTGAATCACCGCGAATGCTTATCAATTTAAAAACCGGCAGGAAAAAACACGATTTTTTCGAAAACCCCCAACAAGGTTTGTGTGCAAACCTATCGACATCCGGCTACTGAAACGGATGTGAGAACAGAAGGAAGTGCCTGTTCTATTCCTGCGTTCGCACGGTCTTCGAGCCGCCGAACGTGTCCCGGTTTCGACTTCGATGCAGCCGGGCATTATAGCCCGTGTTTTCACTCTGTTGTGAAGCGTTGTTCAATTTTGAGGTGATCTGGAGGGCCTGCGAAACGATTATTTCCGGGGAAACGAAAGGTATTGAACGTTGATATGATTTAAACTGCCCCCAGATCGCGTGTTCCAGCCGATCGGTACCGATCAGGATAGATAGCTTCCACATCAATGAATACCGGCACCGGCAATCATAAAAAACGGTCTCGACAGGAGTTACATTCTCCTGGTCCGGGTATGATCGGATAATTGGTCGGTGTGTCCGGTCCCACCATGAAACGAACCCGCCGGAACCGGACCGGGTCCCGAACAGGACCCGGATCCGGCGTGACGCGACCATTACATCGCGCGGTCGTTGAACTCGCGGGTGTGAATGTCCACGTCCACGTCCTCGAGTTCAAGAATGCCTTTTGCGACATGCTGTGAGTATCGGCGGAAGGCCTCTTCCCCCTTCTCAGCGGTCGCCCGCATCGGGTTCCCAATGGTGCCGTTTTCGATGAATTCGTGGTGTTCCATCGGGAACGTGAAGTACTTGTATCCTTCGAACTCCACATCCGGCAACCCATCCTTTTTCTTAAAGGAATCCGGTAGCTGTTCCGGAATGTGTGCCCGGCTGTCCTCAGCGCGGTCCATCCGGACGAGGTCTTCGTCAAGGGCCAGGTTGAAAGAGGTTTCCAGTTCACTGGCGTGCCAGCCCGGAGTTTCTTCGGGAGGATTGTCCAGAAGGCCTTCGAGCACCCCTTCATAGTTCTCCATGTACGGCTTGATAAAGCTGACGAGGGCGCCGGTGTCGTACCGGAGTTTCCGGAGCAACGGATCAATCACTTTCACGTTCGATCCGTGGCCGTTGATAAACATAATGCGATTGAACCCGTGATGAATCAGGCTTCGACCGATGTCGTAGAGGAGGTTGTGAAACGTCTCGCTCCGGAGCGTAATCGTTCCACGCCCCATCTCCGGACGGTGCACGTGATGCGGTGAATATCCCGTCCATACCGGTGGCGCGTACATCACGCCGATATGCTCGGCGACCCTGCTGGTGATTTCCGTGGCCACGCTGATGTCCGTGAAAAGGGGCAGATGCGGACCGTGCTGTTCCGTGCTGGCTACGGGCACCAGAATGGTGTCTTTCTCCTCCAGGTAGTTCTGGATGTCGACCATGGTCAACTCACCGAGGCACCACGAAATAAACTGCTCACGGAACTCCTCGTCGCCCTCCGTGAGCTGTTCAACGTCCTTCTTGTGACCTTCTCCATCTCTGTGATTAAACATGGGGATCACTCCTTTTTGGAATAGGTGTCAAGAAACAGTTCGGCAACTTCACGTCCAAATTCTTCGTCGTTCACATGTCGCTCGTACGTCGTAATGGGAATTCGTTCGTCCAGGTGTTCTTTCAATGTATCCAGAAACGCCTGATCCGCTTCCGGATCCCAGAACACCCCTCCCTCACTGTGGTTCGGAATCGACAGGCCCTGCGTGGGCACCGCCACCCGTACCGGGCCGTTGGCTTTACTCAACCGTTCCCCGAACAGTTTTCCGAGTTGAACCATTTCGTCCTTCGACGTTCGGACCAGGGTATATTCGGGATTGTGGTCGTAAAACGGCCGGTCCTGCAGTTCGTCAGGCACGCTGTCGCTGTGGAAAGCCGCGAAGTCGATGCAGCCGGGCACCACCACCTGCGGCAGTCCGACCTCACCGACCGCGTTCAGACGGTCTTCTCCGCCGTCGTGCATTCCCCCCACCATCGGATCATAGGTTTCGTTGGTTGTGAAGTCGATTACGCCATCGAACTGGCCCTCGCGCGCCAGTTCCTCCATGGCATGACCCCCAACCCCGTTGGAATGAAACACAACCGTCTCAATCCCCTCCTCCGCGAGGCGTTCCTTGAGCGCCATCACGGCGGTGGTCGTGTTTCCAAGCATGGTAACGGCGACGTATTTCCTGTCCGGATCCGGATCCGACAACACGTGACCGTCCTCCACGAGGCCGGCCGTCGCGGCAGCCACGTTGTCGAACACGGTACAGGCAATCGGATTCAGACCGAGAATGTCCACGATGGAATGCACGACCATCATGTCCTTCGTGCCCACCAGCGGATCGAAATAATGCTTTCCGGACGCGATAGGAGATATGATGATTTTGGGGACACCCACCGGTAGCTGCATGGCCGCGGCGGCCCCCATAACCGCGCCTTCCGCACCACCCAGGCTGACGAGCGCATCCAGTTCCCCATCCGCGTACAGCTCACGGGTCAGGTTTTTTAGCGCTTCGCGCATTTTCTCGATGGCCGGACCGCGGTCCCCGACGTTCCGCAGTTCCTCAATGGTCGTGTCCGCATAGGTGGCCACTTCCCCATGATCAATGTCCGGTGTAATCTGATTGGGTTCCTCGAGTATGCCCGAATCGACCACCGTTGTGCCCACCCCGAGCTCCTCGATCTGGTCTCGAAGGTACTTTGTTTCCGGACCCTTGGTATCGAGGGTCCCGATAATGACGACGTTTTTATCTTCCATGACGCAAAAACAGGTAAATGAAACGAAGTATTTTCGAACAGCTTACATATGAGGACGAAGTGTGTTGGCCGTGAGCTCGACGAGCTTACTGTACAGTTCGTCCGACAGGTTTCCACCCCCGTGATCCTTAATAAATCGTTCCATTTCATCCACGTCTTCCCGCTCGGGGGAAAAATCTTCAAGCGTCTCTTCGTATTTATTGATCGGAGAGCGGTCGACCAACGGAACGAACTCCACGGTCAGCGCGTCGTCGTATCCAATGGATTTCAGGGCATTGACAATTTCACCCCAGTCGTGACTGCCCTGACCGGGTGCCATGCGGTTGTTGTCGGCCACGTGAAAATCCATCAAACGATCTCCCGTGTTACGGATGGCCTCAATCGGGTCTGACTCCTCGATGTTGATGTGAAACGCATCCAGACAGACCCCGCAGTTCTCCCCCACCTCTTCGGCGAGCAGTAGGGCCTGGTCGTGACGGTTAATGAAGTTCGTCTCAAACCGGTTCAGGGGTTCGATACCGATCCGGACGTCCGTGTTTTCCTCGGCGTGTTCGTAAACTTCCTGAAGTCCTTCAATCGCCCATTTCCATTCCTGCTCGGGCGTGTCCATCGGATCCGTCTTCCCCACTTCGGACGGCACGATGGTCATGATCTCCCCGTCCAGTTGCTCGACCATTGTAACACAGTCTTTCAGGTACTGAACGGAGTTTTCACGAACACTTTGATCGCCGTGAATCAGGTCCCGGTTCCCCCCCATCATCAGGCTCACCGATCCCCAGCAGTCCACGCCGTATTCGTTCAGCAACTCATTCACTTCATCCACGTCGTACCGGTCGGGTTCACCGCTGATCTCAATACTTTCGTACCCGTAACGAGCGAGTCGCTGAATCGTCGTTTCAATATCTTCCGTGCGCATCCAGTTGTGCATCGACAGAAACATGGCGTCTGTACCTCCAGTTGAAATTGATGAACAGATCAAATGCCAAAAACGAACTCCACCCGTTCAGGTGGACCAGCATATTTGTGTCGAAAAACCATCCGGGGCTTCCGGGAATAATTCACGTTGTCCGTCTCTTCCCTTCCGGTACCACACGCGTCATCCGATTCCATGAGTCTCCCGCTTTTCGATATCTTCGTTAATTGACCTGATCGGCGAGAACACGGTAAAGGTTTCGAACCTCGATGTCATAGGCATCCGCGTGCTGTTTCAACTGATATTCCGATCCGGCTCCGTCCGTTACGACCACCTCCACGCCCTGATCGGCAGCATCCTCCAGCCGAAACTCCGTCAGGTCGTCCGCGAGGTCGGGATGCACGAACTCAAGCGCCAGGTTCCCGCACGGGAACGCACGCTCCTTCCGCCAGAACAACTCACGCCGTTCGTCCGAAAACGCCCGATCAAGAAGCGTCCTCGGCGCGTCAACCCGCTGTTTGACACGGACGGTATGGGTCGGATCGACGTAAGCATAGGGTGCTCCAAATTCCTGTTTTCCAAGCGATAGTGTACCGTTGTCCACCTCCTCCGCCAGCCGCTCGGTAACATCGACCAGTTCAACGTCCTCCGGCCACTCGATGCCGAGACGCTCCTGGTACATCTGGTTGAAGGCAAAGTAGTCGCCGGGCGACAGAACCAGCAGTTGTTCCGCTCCCGTTTCCGCAAGCTCTGCCAGGTTGGCTTCCGCAAGGTTCTCGGCGACGGCGGGGAGACCGAGTGAGCTTGCCATAAACCCGTTGTTGCGCCCGTTTCCGATCTGTACCACGTCGACGTCGATTGCATCAAGAAGATCAAGTGCCGCATCAAGTGTTTCCGGCGAGCGGTACCGTACCTCGTCGCTCACGAACAGGGCGACGGAGCCCGAACCGGTGACCTCTCCGGGTTCGGACGCCTCGTATGGATTTTCGTACGTCTTCAGCTGTTCGCGAAGGTCGTACACGACGTCCGGTGCCACGTCTTCCTTCACCAGTTTCGCCCGCACCTCAGCGATGGCCTCGGGGAGGGGCTGGTCCGTAACACAGTGCGCACGGGAATTGCCGTTGTCCGAGGAAACATACATGACCTCCGCGTATTCCTCGTTCCACTCGATCATGCCGCGTTTCTCGGACGCGACCAGCTGGGCGAACCCGTGGGGGGTGTACGTCTCTTTGGACGTGATATGCCCCATGGGCGTCTTATGCCTGCACATCAGACAGTGTCGGCAGTATTCCGTTGTTTCGATGGCGTTTTCAATCATGTCGATTTCGTTTTGATTTGGACGTCAGCAATATCACATCGAATAATCGTCGAACCCGTCACGGACGTTGGTTGCGGCCGAAACCGACTTTCCCCGGATTCATGATCCGGTTCGGATCGATCGCGTCCTTGATGTCCTGCAGGAACGGCCATGCATTTCCGTACTGCCGGCGCATAAACCGATCCAGCTTGAGACCGACCCCATGGTGTTCGTTCACCATTCCACCGTTTTCCAGCAGGGCGGTCACCGCCGTGTTCCATACCCGGTTGTGAAGACGGATCGCCTCCTCGGGGTCCTCCGGTGGATCCTTGATAATAAACCGGGAGTACATGCCCGATCCCCAGTGGAACCAGTGGGACCAGTGCGCGATATAATGAATGTTCCAATCCGCGTATTCCGACTCAACGGCTTCCTTCTGCCCGAAGTATATGTCCTTCAGGTCATCGAATTTGCCGACGGTTTCGGTGGTGCCGTACATCCAGGGGAACTTCAGGCTTTCCGGCGGGTAGTAAAAATCGTACCGGTGCTCCCACCACTTCTCCCCCGGTTCTCGACCGAGGTCCCTTGCGTCGAGTTCCTCGGCGATTTCCATCGCCTTTTCCTCCTGAAGAGCGGCAATGTCTTCGTCGCCGTCGAAGCCAATGACCATGTACGCACCTTCCAGTTCATAACCGAGAATGTCTTTCACGCGGTCGGCCGTTTCCGTGGGATCGTACATTCGTATAACCAGGGGATCCAGCCGTTCGGTCATGAGGCGACGTCCAAACTCCAGGCCGTTCTCAAGGTCCTCGAACAGGAGGGCCCGGAACAGGCGCGTGTCCGGCAGGTGGTCAATCTGCATCGTCGCCTTCGTGATGGTGCCGAACGTCCCTTCAGAGCCGAGAAACAGGTTCATAAAATCCGGTCCGGCCGCGTGGATCGGCACCTCTGGCGTCTGAATGATGTTTCCGTCCGGAAGGACCACTTCCATGTTCAGAACTAACTCTTCCGCCTTTCCGTACTTTGTACTGATCGTGCCGGAACCCCGCGGAGCAAGGTAGCCCCCCAGCGTAGCACAGTTCGCCGACGCCGGGTAGTGCGGCAGGGTATACCCCTTTTCCCGCAGCGCCATTTCCAGCTGCTGTCCGTTGATTCCGGCTTCCGCCGTCACCGTGAGCGATTCCTCGTCAATCTCGATGAGGTCGTTCAGCCGTTTCACGTCCAGAAGGATCCCGCCGTATATCGGCAGAGCACCTCCCTGTGTCCCGGATCCACCCCCCCATGGAACAACCGGTATATCGTGCCGGTTGGCGATCTGCATCACGTCGGAGATCTCCTCCGGAGAACCGGGATGCACGACAAAGTCGGGTGGGGGTGTGTTTTCTCCGCGGTCCAGCCACATCTGGGGCAACCAGAACCAATCACAGGAATACACCAGGCGATCGGCCTCCTCCGTTGAAATGTGATCCGGACCGACAATTTCTTCCAGTTCGCTTCGTACAAGTTCCTCGTTAAACGTTTCCGGTTTCATCGCTCGACACGCCTTTATCAATCAGAAACAAAATATAGAATGCTCATGCGTCACGTATGCTTCGCCCAGCGCAAGCTGATGTGATCCAAACGTTCGGACAAAACTCGTTCAATGGTTCATATCGTTCAATGGTTCATAAACACAAAACCAGTTTATCGTTCTCGTTCTTCAACTTTTGAACGGAATCCTCCGTCAATTTGAACGCACATGCATGACGCCTTTCATCGTCCGCCAGTGTCCCGGAAACGTACAGACGTACGGATAATCGTCCGGTGAATTGGGGACCTCGAACACAAGCCGTTCCGACTCGCCGGCCTCCAGCAGGGCAGTGTGTCGCAGGATCTTTTCCTGTACCTTCTTTCCCTGTGGAACATACTCATGGCTTGCCCCGTCCTTCTGCTCCATCGACGCTTTCCCGACCAGCTCGTACGCTCCGGGCACCGTGATGACCAGGTTATGCGGAATCTCGTCCGGGTTCTCCAGTAGAATTGCGATGGTTTCACCGGGTGTAACGGTAAATGATTCCGTGTCATACCGCATCTCCCCGGGGACAGTCTTGATGGTAATGGTTCGCACCTTCAACTTCTCGAGTTGTTTGTTCCAGGATGTTCCCTGCTCCCCAACAAAACGGGTTAACTCCTGAGCGAACGTGATCACGTTCGTAACCTCCTTCTGTGACCGACGCTTGGCGGCGAGCTGTTTCAGTTGCTTGCCGATGCGTTTGACCGCCGTCGCGGCTTGCTCCCGCGGTAACGTATCCAGTTTCTGAGCCACATGGCGGGCCTGCAGGGCGGCAAAAAGCACATGGTCGGTCTTCTGTATCACCTCCACCAGGTCGGTGAAACGATTTCCGGCGGGCGCCGGCAAACTTGCAAGCGTCTTTATGGCCCGCTTTTGCATCGTATCTACAGGAGTAACAAACACGGCTGAGGGAATCGTGGACTTCCCGTCCGAACCGGGGGGGGTCCACTTCAGCGACAGGGCCTGCCCCCCCCCTGAATCGTACTGCGTAATAACGATTTCATGCTGTCCTTTCTCAAGCGTCACCGTTCCGCTTTTCTCACGGGGCGAGTGATCTCCGTCATTGTTGATGATTTCACTTCCACTCACGTACATGCGGGATCCGTCGTCGGAGGTCAGGTAAAATTTGTATGTCCCCGATTCGGTGACATTCATCGTCGCGTGGTATTTCAGAGCAAATGTGTCGCCACCCGACCGTACCGGTTCAAGGTCCGTTGTGATCTCCTCCGCCCGAAACGTCACTTCAGGTTTTCGCTCCTCGAACGACGAGATTTTCGCGTTGGGCGTGTCGGACCCGTAATAATGTACCGTAAATACCTTATTTCCCCCCGGTGAGGTCCCCTCCGGCGGCTGTAACGCAAGCGATTTCACGAGTGCATACGCGGAGGAGCGTACCTGTTCATCCTGCAATTGATCCAGCGCCCGTAGAAAATTCATCGCGTCCGGCACGGAGCGGGAGGCGATGGGTTTTATTCGATCGACGTTCCCCTCCACGGACGCAATGGCGATAAAGGCAGCCTCTTGAACGGATGGGGATGAGGTTTCCCTGGCCAGCTCCTCGAGCCGATTCACCTGGCCGGCGAGTTCCTCCTTATCCAGCTGTTTCAACAGCGGTACAAGCGCCACAGTCGATTTCTGTCCGTCGCCCATCAATGATTCGAGTAGCACCTCCACCGGCTCACGGTCGGTTTCGGCGGCCAGCTGATGCAACGCCTTCTGTCGTCGTTTGAGCGAAAATTCCGGTCGTGACATGATGGCCCGGTTAACAGCGGGGCTGGAGGGTTGATTGAATAAGACCTTCCGCCGTACATCCTCGTTCCCAATCCGGTCAAGCAGGTACGCCAATCCGGCATCGTTGTCCGTCACAATGGGTTTGCCCTGTTTCAATGCCTCTTTCCAGTATGATTCCAGCCCGCGGATCGTTTCGTTTAGTGTGTACTCCAGATATTTGTCCATCTCGTGGTTGAGTGCCTTCAGTGCGACCCCAGCGGCCCGGGCGTTCCTGAACCAGCTAAGCCCCCGAACCGCTTCCAGACGAACCAGCGGGGCCGTATCATTCACTGCTTTGTTCATCAGTTCCCATGCGCCGTCGACCTCTTCACGCCAATAACTGAGCACACGCACCGCCGCGGCACGGGCCCGGTGGTCCTCAAACGTCATTACCTTCTTCAGGAGTGGACCGTTGACGACGTTATGCCACTGATGCACCCATAACCCTTCCAGCACGTGATGCTCGTAGTCCGGTGCGTCGGGGTCGAGCTGATTGATCCACGCCTTTGTCTTTTCGATAACGTTCTGCGTATCCCGCTCGTCCAGTTCAAGTTTGGTCCGAAGACGCACGTAATTTTCCGGATGTTTCAGAAGATCCAGCAGGTCGGAAATTGGTTCTCCGTCAATTGCCGGGTCATCCGATAATTGCCGTCCTTTATACGTAATTCGGTAAATGCGACCGTGCTCGTGGTCCCGGCTGGGATCCCGGATGTGGTGCTGCATGTGACCGATGATGGGGTTGTGCCAGTCCAGCAGATACAGCGCACCCTCCGGACCTACGGTAAATCCGATCGGCCGGAAATTCGGATCGCTTGATCGCACAATCGGATCGACTTCATGCCCCTGATAGCTGGCCCCATTCTGCGTCATCTCGTACTGAAGAACACCCTGAAAACCGATCACGTTCGCCACCAGCAGGTTTCCGCGCATCTTCTCGGGAAAATGCGTGGAGGAAAGAAGCTCGACGGCCGGGAGGGGACGTGTACGCTTGTTATAGAGCTGCGGAGGCTCATGGTGTTCTTTCGGAAACGGAATATATCCGGAGAACAGGGTGTCGTGATACGGTTCGGCACTGGTCGCGTCAAACACGAAGCCCTGGTTCCAGCGGTTGATGACGTGTCCGTGTGTATTCGCCCAGTTTTTTGTCCCGTAGCGATGTACACGGTAGCTATCCGGCTCAAACCGCCACAGCGTGCCGTTCTTATCCCGTACCACGCCGTAGGGGGTTTCGATTTGCGAACGGTGAAAAACCCCCTCCTGGAAAAACAGGGCCCCTCCGGCATCCCAGACAAACGAATTTGCGGTATGGTGGGAATCCGCCGCGGAAATATGGCTGAGCATGCGGCGTTTAAAGTCCGCTTTTCCATCACCGGTTGTATCCTTTAAGAACAGAATGTACGGGGACTGTGCCACAATCACCCCGCCGTTCCAGAAGTGGAATCCGCTCGGATTGTTCAGCTGATCGGCAAAAATGGTTCGCTCGTCTGCCGTTCCGTCGTCGTTCGTGTCTTCAAAATAGATCAGTTCATCTTTCTTCTCTCCAGGGGGTTGATAGTTGGGATACCCCTCCCACGTGTTCACCCAGAGCCGCCCCTCCGGATCGAACTTCGTCTGGAGTGGATTGTCCAGCTCCGGAAACTCCTCCTCGGAGGCAAAGACGTTAATGTCCAGGTTATCGTGCAGGTCCATCTTTTCAATTGCTTCCTCCGCCCCCAGAAACGTGTGTTTTCCATCCGGTCCGTCGCCCGGTGCGTTGGTTTCGACCTTGATGTTCGGCGGAAGATTGTCGTCGGTCACCGTGTGGTTCTTGCCCTGCGCAACCGCCCAAACCTTTTTATCCCGGTTGGCCGTCATCTGTTCCAGGATCTCCATCTCCCGTTTGTAGACCTCCCGGTTACTGGTGTTGTTGGGATCGTACGACAGGCTCGCCCGTCCGCCGTAGACGTTGTACCCGTCGTTGACCCGATACCGATCGAACCAGGGTTCGTTCTTCTCGTTGATGGCCGCACGCAACTTCTTCCGGTTCACTCCGGGGGAAGTTGGGCGATCTCCAAACAACCCGCGGTCCAGAAGCGGGGCTAATTTCCTGTATCCGTACTCCGTCAGGTGGACCCCGTTGAACGTCCAGTTCCGATCGTAGGACGCATACGCCTCGTGGGTTGATGAAAATAGATTTACGAACGGAACCTCATGTTTTTCGGCCACGGATCGGATGGCTTTCGTGTATTTTTTCAAATTCCGATTCTGTTTGGATCCGTCCGGAAGATCCGGGTCGTTCAGGTCTTCAAAAGCAATCGGGGAAACCAGAGCAAGACGGGGCGCGGACGATCCGGTGTATTTCTCGCTGGTGACGTGTTCGACGAATTCTTCCATGTGCTCCCGAAACTCATCCACTTTGTCAGGACCGCGGAAGGACTCGTTGAATCCATACATTGCAATGATGACGTCCGTGTCCAGGCGCCCGAGCCAATCGTCCCGGCTGCCATAATTCTGAACACGGAGATTCCGTCCATCCTCAACCACATCCCCACCGTACCCGATGTTCCGGACCACCAGGTTCTTCTCCGGGAAGCGTGAGTGAAGAAGGGATTCGAAATACCCGTGATGGTTCATCCGCTCCGGAAGCGCGTTCCCAACAATGGTGACGTGATCTCCCTGTTCAAGCTTCAGGTCCGACTGGGCGTCCAGGAAGACCACCGCCCCGAACAAAAGGACAACCGAAAGGAAAACAGTTGCCAATCGATTCGTCGAATAGGATTGTTGCATTAATGGGTTCCCTTAATATGATGAAGCGGTGATTTTGTGGAAAAGGGTACATATTATATAACCTGTTTAACCTCTTCATTTCAACCCTCGTCAACTGGTTGATCTGCATCCCGGTTTCCCCGGATATTGCTGGAAGCTCCGGAGCTCGAAACGAGTTCAGCGGCCCTGCATTTGCATCCCTCACAAATATCTTCCTTCTCATTCTCATTTACGTACCCGCATTACGCCCTTCATCGTCCGCCAGTGCCCCGGAAAGGTACAGAGATACGGATAATCGGCCGTCCGATTGGGCACCTGTACGACGATTCGGTCCGATCCCCCCTGTTCCAGAATAGAGGTATGCCACTTAATTTTCTGCCGCACCCTCTTTCCCTGCGGAATATACTCGTGTTCCGGACCGTTCTTCTGGTTCATGGAGGCGGACCCCACGAACTCATACGCCCCGGGAACCGTTATCACCAGATTATGTTTATTCGCATCCGGATTCCTGAGCTGAACCGCGATCGTCTCGCCGGGCGCCACGGTGAACGCTTCCGTATCATACTGCATCTCCCCGGGGACCGCCCGGATTGTGATTGTTCGCACCGTCAGATTCGTAAGCTTCCGCCTCCAGTTTGTTCCCTGTTCACCGGCGTAACGGGTTAATTCCTGAGCGAACATGATCACATCCGTAACGTCCGTTCTCGATCGACGTTTCGGTGAGAGTTGTTCCACGAAGCCCCCGATACGTTTCACCGCTTTCGCTGCCACCTCTTTCGAAATATTCTCCAGTCCCTGTCCGATCCGTCGTGCCTGTGAGGCGGCCGTAACAACGCGGTCGGTCTTCTCCATGATCTCCACCAGATCGGAAAATCGCTTCCGAACGTTCACCGGCAATTCCGCCAGGGTCCTGATCGCCTTTTCCTGTATCTTCCTGGTGGATGTGCGGAACACGTCCGACGGAAGCGGGTTCCGGCCGTCCGCTCCGGGCGGGGTCCACTCCAGCGACAGGGCCTGTTGTCCGCCCTGATCATATTGATTAACGGTTAGCTCGTGCTGTCCCTCCGTCAGCTTCACCGCCCCGCTTTTTTCCTCGGCATCGTGTGCCCCGTCATTGTTTACCACCTCTTTTCCATCCACGTACAGGCGGGATCCATCGTCGGAGGTCAGGTGAAATGTGTACGTTCCCGGCCGGGGAATGTTCATCGTGGCACGGTACTGCAAAGCAAACGTGTCCCCCCCCGATCGCACCGGTTCCAGGTCGACGGTAATTTCGTTCGTTCGGAGCGTTACCTCGGGTGTTTTTTTCTCAAACGATGATCGCCTCGCATTCTTCGGGGGGTTTGAGTAATATTTGACGGTAAAAACCCGATTCGAATCCGGGGAGTCAACGGTTCGTTCAGGGGGCTGAATTGCAAGGGACTTCACGAACGAATATGCCGATGTCCGAATTTCCTCGTTCTTGAGCCGCTGGAGCGCCTTTAAAAAATTCCCGGCCGACGACACGGAACGGGAAGCGATAGATCCGATCCGCTCCGCATGGCCGTCCATGGTTGCCAGGGCGATAAACGCGGTCGTCTGGACCGACGAGGAGGACGTTTCCTGCGCCAGCTTTTTGAGCTGATCCTCACGCTGTACAAGCTCATCCACACTCAGTTCGTCCAGCAGCGGGGTCAAAACACCCTTCGTATCAACTGTCTCGTCCATCATCAAGTCAAGCAGAATACCGGCGGGCTCCTTCCTCTGCGATTCGGCAAGCTGCCGCAGGGCCTCACGGCGACGTCCGAGCGGAATGTTTGGTCGAACCAGTATCGCACGGTTGACCGCGGGTGTCCCGGTCTGATTGAGCAAAATCCTCCGCTTTTCCTCCGCGTTATCAATACTGTCAAGCAGATAGGACAACCCCCTGTCGTTGTCTTTTACAACCGGTTTCCCCTCGCTCAGTGCCCGTTTCCAGTACGGTTTCAGTCCCCGCATGGTTTCGTTGAGGGTGTATTTTAGATATTTATCCATGTCGTGATTGAGTACCTGCAATACCATCCGGGTCGCCCGGACGCTGCGGAAGTAACTGAGCGCACGGACCGCCTCCAGCCGGACCAGCGGGGCCGGGTCGTTGATCGCCTGTTCCATCAGCGCCCAGACCCCTTCCACATCTCCCCGCCATTCCCCCAGAAGACGCACCGCCGCAGCTCGGGCGCGGTCGTCCTCGAACTCCATGACACGCTTCAGAAGCGGACCGTTCACCCTGTTGTGCCACTGATGAATCCAGAGCCCCTCGAGTACGTGATGTTCGTACCGTGGCGCTTCCGGATCCAGTTGTTTCAGCCAACGGTCCGTTGCCTGCACCACTTCGTCCGAATCGTGAGCGTCAAGTTCGATCTTTGCCCGCAGTCGCACGTAATTTTCCGGATGTTTGAGCAGATCAAGCAGCTCGGGAATCGGTTGATCGTCGATGGATGGATCGTCGGATAGCGAACGGCCTTCGTACGTGAACCGATAAACCCGTCCATGCTCGTGATCACGGCGGGGCGAACGGATGTGATTCTCAGCGTGTCCGATCACGGGATTGTGCCAGTCACAGACGTACAGGGCACCCTTCGGACCCAAGGTCATCACCGTCGGCCGGAAATTTGGATCGCTGGACCGCACGAGCGGTTCGACTTCGTTGCCCTGATAACTTGCGCCTTCCTGGGTCAGTTCATACTGCTGTATTCCGCGGAGGTTCATGACATTCGCCACCAGCAGGTGGTCCCGCATCCTTTCCGGAAAATGCCGGGAGGACAGGATCTCGGCGTCCGTGTTGGGTGTTACACGCGGCTCATAAACCCGGGGCGGTTCACGATGATCTTTCGGGTAGGGCAAGTAACCGGAAACCAGGGTGTCGTGATATGGATTGGAGGTGCCTGCGTCGTACGAAAACCCCTGGTTCCATCCATTGATCACATGCCCATGCGTATTATGCCAGGGCCTGGTCATGGGAATGTATCGTTGCACCTGAAAACGATCCGGGTCAAACCGCCAGACCACTCCATCCTTCTCCCGCACGACCCCGTATGGGGTTTCGATCTGAGAGCGGTGAAAAATCCCTTCCCGAAAAAACAGGGACCCACCGGCGCCCCAGACGAAGGAGTTGGCGGTGTGGTGTGTGTCGCCCGTGGAGATATGGGCGAGCAACCGGCGTTTCATGTCCGCCCTCCCGTCCCCGTTCGTGTCTTTCAGGAACATGATGTAGGGGGCCTGTGCCACAATGACCCCACCGTTCCAGAACTGAAATCCCGTCGGATTTTTCAGCCCTTCAGCAAACACGGTCTGCTGATCCGCTCGTCCGTCGTTGTCTATGTCCTCCAGGATCAGCAACTCATCCTGCTTTTTACCGGGTGGTTCGTAATTTGGGTAACTCTCCCAGGCAATGACCCACAAACGCCCCTTCGGATCGAATTTGACCTGAAGTGGATTGACCAGTTCCGGAAACTGTTCCTCGGATGCGAACAAATTGGCCTCCAGGTTGTCGTGCAGGTCCATTTTCCGGATTGCTTCCTTCGGGCCCAGAAAATCCTTCGCTTTACTCCCGCCCACCTCAATCGGATCCGGCAGGTTATCGTCCGTAACGGTGTGATTTTCCCCACGGGCAATCGCCCAAACCTTTTTCTCACGGTTTGCCACCATCTGCTCCAGGATTTCCATCTCCCGTCGGTACACCTCACGATTGCTCGTTCCGTTGTACGATCGGCCGGCCCTGATACCAAACACGTTAATCCCGTCGTTCACGTGATACCGATCAAACCAGTATTCGTTCTTCTCATTCACCGCCGCGCGCAGGTCGTTCATGTTGATTCCGCCGGGAGACGGACGGTCGCCGAACAGTTTTCGGTCCAGGATCCCCGACAGCTGCTTGTACCCGTACTCCGTCAGGTGTACGCCGTTGAACGTCCAGTGTTTGTCGTCGGACGAATACGCCTTTCGGGTGGCTGCGAACAGGT
This sequence comes from uncultured Planctomycetia bacterium, assembly GCA_964466525.1. Taxonomy (GTDB): domain Bacteria; phylum Planctomycetota; class MHYJ01; order CAYXQY01; family CAYXQY01; genus CAYXQY01. The sequence continues at coordinate 14,078 of CAYXQY010000027.1, read as the reverse complement.
TTACAAACGGAATATTGTTCTTCTTCGCCACGGTTTGGATGGCCTGTGTATACTGTTTCAGGTTCCTGTTCCGGGACGAACCATCCGGCAGATTCGGATCGTTCAGGTCTTCGAAGGCGATCGGAGAAACCAGGGCGAGCCGGGGGGCGGACGATCCGTTGTACTTCTTGCTGGTGACATGTTCGACGAATTCAGCAATGTGTTCTCGAAACGAATTCACTCTATCGGGACCGCGGAAGGACTCGTTGAACCCGTACATGGCAATGATCACGTCCGTGTTCACGCGGGACAGCCATTCATCCCGGCCCGCCGCCTTCTTCAACCGCAGATTCTTCTCCATTTCCACCACATCTCCGGAGTATCCGAGGTTTCGTACGACCAGGTTTTTCTCCGGAAACCGGGAATGAAGAAGCGTTTCAAAATAACCAAAATGGGTCATTCGCTCCGCCAGACCGTTCCCGACGATCGTGACGTGATCGCCCTGTTCAAGGGGAAGGGATGACTGGGCGTTCAGGGAACCAACCCCTGCGAACAGAAGTGTAACGGATAAAAACAGCTGGAGGTAACGTCGGGACGAACGAAAATCTCTCATCGCGTCCATCTTAAACGATATTTAGAAACAGCAGGAAAGAGTATTTCCTCATGAAGGAATTGTCCAACCGGTACTTATTCGGCGTCGAGATCATTGCAGCAGAAGGCTTTCCGGACCGCACTCCTTCACAACATATGCAATCAAACACGGTTCGTATTTCCGGGCGGGACGACGGATCTCATCCGCCTGTAACCACGGATGCGGTGTGAACCTTCGTGCGCCGGAGCTACCGAATGGACCACCAGTTTTCGATTCGCTGTTTAAGGGACTCCACAAGATCCGGTTTTTGCTCCGCCAGGTTCGTGTTCTCGTGGGGATCCTCCTTCAGGTTATACAGTTCGACCGGTGCGTCGGGGAGGTTTTCCGCATACGGCCAGATCAGTTTCCATTCTTCATGAATGGTCCATCGACGTTTGAGGCTTTTCACCGGATCATTTAGATCTCGAATGTCATGGAAATAGGTGGCTCCGAAGGTCCCGTTTCGTTCGTTCAGCCGGTCACGGTCGAGCAGGAATATGCCCGGCATCACCGGCGGCACGTCCATCCCGGCCGCCTCCAGTACGGTCGGAGCAATATCAACGGCATTCACCACGGTTTCCTTATCCATTTCCGGTTCTACCTGTCCCGGCCAGCGGACCATGATGGGTGTGCGGACCCCTCCTTCGTACGCAGTGCGTTTGGAACGGGGTGCATACCCCCCACTGTTCGGTTTCTGAATCCAGCCGTTATCCACGACGAATAACACAACGGTGTTATCTCGAAGCCCATTGTCGTCCAGGTACCCGAGGAGGTCCCCCACCGTCTGGTCGAACCATTCGCACATGGCCCAGTACCGGGCAATCGGTTCGGTATCCGCACGCTTCCTGTATTTCTCGAGTAGCTCTTCCGGTGGATTATGCGGTGTATGGGGCAGGAACGGTGCGTACCACAGGAAAAACGGGCGGTTCCGGTCCCGTGATTCCTCGATGAAATCAAACACCGGATCGAGGCCTTTCCGTCCAATGTTAAGCCCTTTGTCCCCGTGTCGTCCTCGCTCGGGATTCTTACGAAACCCTTCCGTCATGCCATGCGTGAAGCCGCCCCGCCGGTAATTTCCCTGCCACCATTTGCCGGACTGGTGTGAGAGATAGCCCTTTGCACGAAGAAGTGAAGGAAGTTTCGGCGGGCGATCGATCTTTGCGATCAAATCTCTGCGTTTGTCGTGAAACGACCGACCATTGTCCTTCTTCATCGGATCGTTGCCCACGATCTCGTGCTGATGGGGATACAGTCCGGTGATCAACGTGGCCAGGGACGCCCTGCAGAGGGCATGTGGCACATATCCTCTCGTGTACGTGAGGCTCTGGTCCGCGAGCCGGTCGACGTTCGGCGTTTCGATGTGTTCGTGACCCATAAACCCGAAATCCGTCCAGGCCTGATCGTCCGAAATGATCAGCACAACGTTTGGGGGCTTCTCCGCCGTCGCCGGGACAACCGCTGAACCCGTAAACCCCGCTACGAACAACCCGAGACCGAGCAGGTACAGCACATACCTCCGAAAACTATGCTGTATCATGGGATTTCTCCTTGAAAAATATTAGCAATTTACCGTGGCACATTCTGTATAATAAAATACTATGGGCTCCCGACGGAAATTAAAAAATCTCCACAGAGGGAATAAAACCTCTTCGCATTGCACATTCTCCACGTGTTTCTACTTCGGACCCCTCGACGAACCGCCTTTTCCATCCGTTCCGGGTCTTGTAGAGGGAACCTGCCGCGGCGCCGGTGTCCCATCCACGAGACGGTTTACCGTGTACGTGATAAACGTATCTGTGAGCGGTGTTCCATCTTCGGTCCTGAGCCCGTTCAGGTGCAGTTCATACAGGTAGCCGGGTTTTACCTCCTCAAGTTCCAGTTGCACCTGTTTCCCACCCTTCGACACCTCCACACTTTGAACCGGCACCGATGTTTCATCGTATCGATCGGAACCGTACTCACGGTGATACTCGTAGTAATAGCGGGTGAAGGAGTACGGCTCCGGCCGGGACGCGATTGAACGATCCACCGGTCGTGTGAAGGAAAGCGTGAAGCCATCCTCTGTCAGGTGCATGTCACGGATCGCCGGCGGCTTCGTTTCCGTCCAGCGAAGGCGCTGCAGGCCCGCCGTCCCGGACCAGGACGCGACGTCACGGCCCGTGAGACCGATCCACAGCGCATTGTCCGGACCGAAGACAAGCCGGTTGATGCCCCGGCGAAGGTTTTCTCCCTGATAAAACGGCACACACGCACCCTGAAGCTGTCCGCCGACCTTCTCCAGCATGATCCGCCAGATGACGTTGTTGTTGAAGTCCCCCATCAGGTATTGCCCTTCAAACGGACCAAATGCACCGCCGGTGTCGACCTGTAGCGGTTGTGTGATGGAGCCGTTCAGTTTGCCGTACGGAAATTGGACCGCGGCCCTTTTTCGCTTCCGGTCCAGGCGACGAAGCGGAATCTCCCACGGATTCTTCGAATATCCGTCCTTCCAGATCAGGCTGGCACCATGACCGTAGAACCCCCCGCGTTTTACACGAAACAGTTTGTTTGTCCCCATCCAGTCCCCCTGATTGTCGGTGTAGAACAACCGCCCCTGATCGTCGAAGGTCAGCCCGTTTGGACTCCGGACCCCGGACGCCCATTTCGTGGACTCCCCCTCCGGCGAAACACGAAACACCCATCCCCGGTAAGGAACGTTGGATCGCATCTTGGTGGGCCCTGAGCCGGCCGCACGAAACTCACCACGGTACTCGTCGAAATACGCGCTTTCGTCCGCCGTGCTGAGGGCAACAAAATAATTCCCTTCCGGTCCCACCACCGGCCCGTAGGAAAGTTCGTGAAAATTGCCCGACATCCCAAAATCGTCAAACAGGGTCCGGTACTCCTCCGCCCATCCGTCACTATCCGGGTCCGTGATACGTGTCAGTTCGGCACGCTGCATCACGATGACCTTTTTCTCGGACGCCGCATGAATCCCCATCGGATCGTGCAGGCCGTCGGCGAACAGGTCCCAGGATGCGGTTCCGCGATCATACCTGTATACCCGTCCGGCCTGATGAAAACAGGCAAATAGCGTCCCGCCGGGGGAAAATGACAGTCCGTCCACTCGACCCTTAATTGCTTCGGGGGTCTCGATGGTCTCAAGTTCATAATACTCGGTCCTCTCATCCGATCGGGCGGCCAGGACGATCAAAAGCACAAGTAAAACGGTACCAAGTGTCTGTTTCAGCACGTTCATTTCTTGCCTCCTGCGGAAGACGTTGCATGATCGGCAGGAATGACGGAAACGGAAAACGTCCGGGCCTGTTCCGGGGATAGGCGAAGTGTGCCGTTTTCAAATGAACCGGCCGGCGAGGCCATCCGTGCACCCTGCTGTTCTTCGGTTACATACCACACCGGCTGATTTACGTCGTGAAGCTGAAACTGCTGTACGAGACCCGGTCCCTCCGGTCGGAGGGTCACCGTGTGTTCGACCCGGTGGCCGTCCACGCGATAGCGGAACGTCGGAACCCCGTCCGCCCGGCTGTAACCCAGGAATTCCGTCGAGGACGGCTTCTGTTCCGGATCATCGAACCGAAGTGGAAATCCGGCCGTGGCCCGATAGTAGATGGACCCCTTAATTTCAGCCCGGTCCCCCCGCCTGTACGGCACGTCGATAAACCCTCCGGTCCAGGCGTATCGCACCCGGCACCGTGCCGCGTCAAAACAGTATGCATACGGCACGTCACGCCCCCCGGTCGGCAGGGCAACGGCAACAGCGGCGGGACTGGCCTCGGGAAGAAACTCCCGGTACACCCGGGCCCGATCCGGAAGCGGGTCCAGTAACCTGACGGGGGATGAATCCTCCGTGTTCTCCTGCGGAACATGCGGGTCCTCGTCCAACGGGGGGAGGTCCTTTTTCTCCTGCACGTACATCGCGCCGTACATGACGAATCCGTGTCCCGGCAACGTGCAGACGTACGGATAGACGCCTTCCTGGCCCGGCGCTGTGAATGTTAACGTCCCTTTCTCCCCTTCGTTTACAATTCGGATATCCCATAATACCCGGTCCGTGTCCGGCACGTAATTTTTTGCTTCCGCGTCAGCCCCGAGATCCATGGCACGGTTCACCACGGCCAGCCGTTCGCCCGGTTTCGTGATCAACAGGTTATGTCGGAGCTGGTCCGTGTTCTTCAGCACCAGCCGGACCTTGCGTCCCGGTTTTACGTGAAACCGAAGCGGGCTGTAGGTAAGACCCGGACGGGCTTCGATTTTCACCGTTCGTATCCCATCCGACGCCTCCTGGCTCCGAACCGGGTGCGTCGTCAGGACCATTGAAAACAGGCAGAGGATGATCAGTAGTACAGGCCCTGACAATTGGTGATCATCCACAGTTCGTATCATATTCATCACTGAGGAAATTACCGAAACGAGATCGGATCAAATACAGAGCGAAAGCAGTGAACGGGTCAATCAAACGGGAGTAGAATTCGGGAATATTTCGAAAAAATAAGTTTCCGTGAGTATTTTGAAGTAAAATCTCTACGGCTATACTCTGTTAACAGGTGATATTTGAATACCTGCGCACGCTGAATCCGTACCACTCCGTGTAGGAACATACGTGAATCCCCCCTGCGTTTCAATTCAAACGCACCAGTTCAAACCGGTGTTTCTCCAGATCTTAGAGAATGCCGTGAACAGACAGTGCCCCGGGCGTGTCGGGTCCTGCCTCGATATTAGGGGCGTTACCTTCCCGGGAACTTGAGAATGCGACACCACGCTCGAAAACCCAGGGGAGAATGTTAAACGGACGACAGGAACCACGTGCGTCGAATCGGCGTCCCGTAGGTTTTACGGGATAGCATTCTCATTTTCTCACTCCAGATCGTGCCGGGTATTACTCCATGCGATCCTTCTGGATGAGCACCTCGCCGAACGAGATGTCCTGACCGGCGAGAACGAAGACGGTGGTCGGCAGGTCGGCAACCTGATTCAGCTGGTCCTGAAAATAGCTGCCGAAGTCCTCGCCGGGTTCGGCCATTCCCAGGAAAATCAGGTCGGCGTCGGCGGATCCCTCATGCAGAATCTCGTTGAATTCCCGACCGTTCTTTTCGAGCACGTCGACCACGGCGCCGATACGGATGTTGTCTGCGATCTCCTCCAGGTTCTTGCGGGCCTTTTCCACCCCTTTAGGGTTTTCGATTACCATCTTCAGGTGCACGTCCGCACGACTCCATTCGATCCCGCTCTGAAGCAAGTACGCGAGTATTAACATGAGACCGCCGTTGCCTTTCAGGCCGCCCCACCACACGTGAATTTCTTCCTGATCTCCGTAAATTTCTTCTCCGTCGGCTCGCTGGTTGATCACCAAAATGTTGCGGTTGCGCTCATGGGTTTCTCTGATCAGGTGGTAGTAGTCCTCCCGGATGTCCTCCCGCTGCGTTGCTCCCAGGATAATGGTGTTGGGGAAGAGAGGTCCGATTCCGTAGGTTTCGATCATTCGGCTTGCACCGTCGTAGAGGTCATCGGCGGTGACGACTTTGGAAAACCCCTGCACCCCCCGGTCCGACATGAACGATTCGATGGTCACCTCCATGCTCGCCTGATCCTCCGGAGGGAGGTGTCCTCCGGTAATGACGGTCCCCACCGAAAGGATGCCCCGGTTGTGGGTAATATTGTTTGCGAAGTGAATCAGGTGCCAGCGATTTCGAGGGGCCCCCGACAGTACCAGGGGGTTGGGCCGCCAGCTTTTCGGATCGGTCTCCCGTTTCAGTCGCATCAACCCGGCTCGGGACATCGACATCCACAGGCCCCGCCGCAGGTCGCCCCACACGGATTTTAACTCCCGGTTTTCCAGGTAAATGAAGATGGCCCCCACGACGACGATCGCCACCACGGTGGCACGGGGGTTCACGAGGATCATGGCAGCAATACATCCGATGCCCCCGAGCAGCGACCAGATCCAGTGAACTTTAAATTCGGGTCGGAACGACGGGCTCCCGAGAAATCGTTCGATGCCCGCCGCGAGGTTCATGACCCCGTAGGTCGTCAGGAAAAACATCGTTAACACGGGAGCGATCAGGTTCAGGTTCCCGAACCAGACCGTCACCAGTACGATGCCGAGCGTCAGCATGGTACCGTAGCGTGGCGTGTCGTCGTTGCCGGCCCCCTGGCCCAGAAAGCTCAAACCCCGTGGCAGAATCCCATCCCGTGCGAGGGCCTGCAGGACACGGGGTCCACCCATGATACTGCCGACAGCACTGGACAGTGTGGCGCCCCAGACCCCGAGGAGAATCGCGTCCCCCCAGTACGCCATCCGTTTCATTACCATGGTGTCCTCGATCAGGGTACTTGCGTCGGCACGGGCGGCCAGAATCAGGGGCAACGCCATGTATATGACATACCCCGCCCCAATTGCATAGAACGTACCCCATGGAATGGATTTTGCCGGGTTCTTCAGGTCCCCGGACATGTTCACCCCGGCCATAATACCGGTTACGGCGGGATAAAAGACGGCGAACACCTCCCAGAACGAACTGGCCTTTTTGTCGGTGGACCCCCATAGTTCCACGTTCGACGGCTCAATGGGTGAGCCAAACAGCAGGGAGATCAGGGAAATCCCAATAGCGGCCATGATGAAATACTGCACCTTGATGGCCGCCTTCGCTGAAATCATAGCGACAGCGGCCACCGCCACGGTGGTGATCAGCCCCACCCAGCGTTCGCTCAGGGAGGGGAAGGCACTGACCATGCTCTCGGCGAAGCCCACCGTATACAGAGCGACCGAAAACGCCAGTGCGAAGTACAGCGGTATTCCAATGGCCCCTCCGGCTTCAATACCCAGCGATCGACTGATCATGTAGTACGCACCGCCGATGCGCACCTCCTGATCGGTGGCGATGGAGGCGATGGACAGGCTGGTCAGAAACGTGATGGCCACCGAGAGCGTCACGATGGCCAGTGCACCCAGCACCCCCGCATTCCCCACAACCCACCCGAACCGGAGGTACATGATGACACCGAGAATGGTGAGTATAGAGGGAGTAAACACACCTCCAAACGTTCCGAGTGTTCCTTCTTTTTTGTGAACGTCCTGTTTTTCAACCAAGATCCGTCTGTTTCAATCCTGTTAATAGAACGGTGATTTACTTATTGGTAATGGGCGCACCCGGAGCCCTCGATACAAACATTGGATCTGTTTTGCTGAGGTAGATTCGCACGAACAATCAGGAAGACAATCGTTGAAAGGGATTCAGACCGAGACTGTATTTCGTTTTTCTTCTACAGGTAGGGGCTGGATAGGCGTATTTTACCTGCATTCGTGGCCTGTCCTGGCGAAAGGCGAAGAGAATATACTGTTGGACTTTTGAAGAACTCCTGTGCAGATACCCGGAATTCCTGCGTTCCAAACAAAATGGACCGTACAGGTCGGTGTAGTTTACCACATCCGAAGCGCCTCGTTAACCGGATCGAAACCCGGGATTTCAATCGGTCCTTATCGCTGGGCATACGCACGCGCTTTCATTTCACACCGCTCGTTTTAGCGCCTCCAGCCGTAACAACATCATCATGTCTGTATTCGTATATCCTAACCGGTCAAAAATCCGTGGTATACTGGAAATGACACTATCTTGCTTTCGTATTCAGACAAATAATATTTTCCTTCCCAACGGATTTTTGACCAGTTACAATGAACTATTACTACGTAATCCATTCAGATGCACTGTCGGCATCGACTGCGGCGGACTCCGCGCTCTTCCACGCAACTCGTTTCGCTAACGTTGCGAGGGTGTTTCAGCAGCTTATTGGTCCCACGTACCCTCCCCCGTTTCCTCGACAGGCAATTTCTGGACCCTTCACGTAAGCAATCGGTCCAGTAGCCGGTCTTCCTCTTCCTCGCTGAATAGTTCTGACCTGGTCAGGGTCAGAACCAGTTTTCGTACGAGACCCGAATCAGTCACAGGCTCGTGTTCCCGTTCGGACACCTCCCGGGCAATCTGCTCGACCCGTTCAGATAGCTGATCGAGCCGATCTTCGATCTGCTCCATCCGCTCAGCGATCGGTTCATGAGTTGCCTCCGCTGACGGTGGTTCATTTTCATCACGTTCGTTCATCGTCTTACGATCCGGATCATCCTCTTCCGTCTTCTCCTCGACTCCATCGTTGAAAAATGCCTCTACAAATTCCCGTCTGTTTTTCCAGTGCAGGTGAGGAATGGTTTGCACCCGCTGACTGACCGCCGCAGGCGTGAGATCCAGTTGTTCGGCGAATTCCTGCTGTGTTGCTTCAGGATCCTCACGAATCAGTTCCAGGACCTGAAGCTGTGCCACGGTCAGATCCGTTTCGTCGGGGATGTGGTGAGACTCGATCATGACGCTGAAATAAATATGAGGACTCTTCAAATGAAAATCTTATCTGTTAATGTGAACCGAATCAATTGATTCCCGCGATCCGAGCAGAATTTTCCATGTTTATATGCCGTTTCATCGGAACAACTCACAGGAGCAGTTCGTACGTTCCCGCTTCTTTGAAACGCATCTTGTTTGTCTGAGGGATTGGTGGTTCCTTTCATTCAGGAACCAAGGTTCTCCCTCCAGCTCACGACCCTCTGGCTTTTCCGACAGCAAGTCGATTCGCTCGCCGAACTTCCCACTTCGTCTCCCTGAATTTTCCTGCGTTCAGGAGTGGTCTGCAGAAAAGAGCGAGATGTGGTGGTTAGTCCTCTTCGAGGTCGTTGAGGACCGACTCAAAATCCGTGGGAAATGAGAGGTTTCTGACGGTGTTTTCTCCGTTTTTCCCCGTGACGGGTCCGGCGGAAAGGATGATCGAGCCGGAGGCTTTTTCGTTCAGTCGAACTTCAGCGGACGTCAGGTTGATGAGTACGGAATCCTGCAGCCCGTGTTTCTTGACCCGGATGAAGTTAAACCGATCGGGGAGTTCCCGATCTTTTCCGTCCCGAAACAGGAACGTCGTTTCCTTTCCCTGGATGCTTCCGACACATTTCGGTGCTTCCAGCTCCGTGCTTGTGAAGGTTTCCTCCGCACGTTCGTCCCGGGCACTCAGGACGGTGAATTCGTAGAAATCATTTTTCGGCACCGGCGTTCGAGTGGTCAGGTCCAGGAGTGGGTCGTACGCCAGGTCCGCGCGGCTGTTTCGAACAACCACGGTTCCCTCGTTGCTGGCCGTTTGAAACGCGATGTTGCCCGCTTCACGTACCGTGACGTTGTCGAACACGTAATCCCCTGGACCGTTCAGGGTGAGACAGTGACGGAACCGCTCGACCGTGGTGTCCCGGACCGTGATGTCTTTCACGTCATTGTAGGAACGGATTCCGTCCTCGGTCAGCGGAATTATTTCGTTCGGTGGAATCGGCCGGGTGCTGCGGTACATGATCCGGAAGTCGTGTTCGGCGGCCGGTCCCACGGTTTCGTACCGGCCCGGCGGAGAATAGATGTTGGCTTCCGTAAACTCCCCCAGTCCCTTCGGCACGGCCTTTTCCGGTTCGATGATGTCGTTGGTCGGACGGACCGTTCCATACAGAGAGCACCCCTCGATAAGCCCCCCTTCCGTGCCGTGAAAGTGTACCCCGTGTCCGAACGACCGATGGTAGAGGTCGGAATTGAGGAGCCTGAAGTTCTCGACGTCCCCCACGGCCATGAAGGAATGCTTGTTCAGGCCCGTCCATCTGGATCCTCCTTTTCCATAGAAATCGGAGTATCCGTAGGGGAACGATCCCTTTACGACGAACGTGCAGTCTCGAAACGTGGTGCCGTCCGCGTTGACCTCGAATTCGTTCTGGCTGGCATGGAACGGAAACCGTTCGTCTAACACGTTGCGAAAATAGCCGCCCTCAAACGTATTCCCTTCCCCGACGATGACCCATGATTGGGGCACGTGAGCTTTTCCGGAGAGTGTTTTCATGACGGACGCGGGCGTTTCGATTACGGCTCCGCGCAGGTCGAAATGATTGCCGGAGCCGGTCACCGCGAAGATCGGATCCTTCCCCTTGACACGCCGAGGATGCTTCTGTTCGGCACGATACACGCCGGGCTTCAATCGAATGTTTTGATTGTCCCGTTTGAGGGCTTCTCGAAATGCGTCAAGGGAGTCGATCAGCTTGAACCCATCCCGGACGGGAAAATTGTCCGGGTTCGGATCAGGTTGGGGTGGTGTTCTCGTTAACACCACCATGGGAGGGTTTTCCTCACGCTGTAATGAAAGGTTTTTCTCTTTCGTTCGCAGGCCGACGGGCTGGGCCATCGTCACATCGTGTATCAGACCGGCTGTCAGGAAAAGCAGTAACGTAAGAAGAACGTTCAGTTCAACCGGAGGGAATAACCGTCCGTACCGATTCGGACGTGACAGGATATCGGTGGAGAAAGAGTTCATCCGGGAATCGCTCGTATCTGAAATTCGAGAGGGAAGACGAAAAGGCCCACGTACGTTCATAGGAAAACTCCGATCGGAATTTCTACGTACTATAGCCCTCCCCGGACCGTGTTTCAACGATTCATCGCCGATGGTGAACGCTTTGCTTTCAGTAATCCCCTGTTTTAACAGGTTGATTTCCCGCACAAATGATTTAAGGGGACGATTTGAAACGGCACCGGACGTGAATGGCCGTCATTTCCGGCGGGCGTAGGCCAAGCCGATTTCAGCGACCGCACTTCAGGGACCGCACGCCTCACGTTCGATCCAGCAAATCGTGTCACGAACCTCTTCCACGAAGGGGTTTCGGGGCTCCTCCGTCTCCCGAAACTGTTTTTCACGAACGACGAACAGTTCACATGGAACCGGAAGAGAGAACGTGTCCAGCCGTTCGCGAATGTGTTCCGGGTTCGAACGGTCCGGAACCAGAACGAGTAGGTCGAGGTCGCTGCCGGGGGTATAATCTCCTCGCGCGTACGAGCCGAAATAACCAATTCCCCGGATCTCCGGGACGGCCGCCGTTGTTTCGGACACCCAGGATTCAAGCTCCCGGAGGACCTTCTTCTTCGGAACCGGTTTGACGATGACAGAACGTGAGGATCTTACGGGCATGGCGAATTGCCTCTTCCGCTTCGGAATCGGTGTAATAATCGGCGGGCTTGCCCCGTTCGAAGCCGTTTGGATAACGCGTGGGAATGTAGTGTTTGTCGAGTTGTTTCGCCCGATCGATCAGCGCCTCCGGCACGTTCACGGACGATTCGTCCCTCAAACCGACCAGCAAATCCGTCACGGAATGACCCCATCCCTCCATGTTCAGGTGGAGAATGGCGCCTTTGACGGCTTTCTCCGCCGCCTGCTGTGCCCCGAAGCAGCCCATTCATGTGCGTCGTTCTCCCGTGCGTTGGCGGCCTGTTCAAGGTCTTTCTCGGCCTGTCCGATCCAGTCCTGGCTTCTGTTCATTCCCGTGTTACAAATATTTCTGGCAATACCCTGCAACAGAGTGCAGGAGTATTTTAGTACGGGAAATCCCTGAAGTAAAAAACCGGCTTGTCGAACGGGGTGTCCAGCCAGTTCATAGGTATCGAAAGAGAGGATCGATCAGGGTATGCCGGATCGTACGGAAAGGGGACTTCACGTCCGATCCAGCCGTCGTCTGACCGATCATGAGAAGTCAGAAATAAAAAACATACAGAAGCAGGGATGTTTTACTTCCCGATGGCAAATTCAGCCATCTGAGGGAGGTGGTCACTCAGCGCGAACGACGCCGGGTCGTCGGGATTCGTGCGAAACGCCCCCCGGAAAAGCGGCTTCGATGAAATAATCGCATCCGCAATTGGTCCGGCCGCCAGGACATAGTCGATTCTCCGACCGGGCCTGTCCGCCTTAATGGTTTTTCCTTGTCCTTTGCCCACCGCGGAAAACGTGTCGACCCAGCCCGCTTCCTTCCACATGCGATACTCCCGGGTGGACGGCGTATGGTTGAGGTCCCCCATCAGGAGAACGGATTGCTCTCCGGTGAGGGCCGGCTCCATCGCTTCGAGCATGGCCGTAATTTCTCGAATCCGCGTTTCCTGGTCCGACGGGTGTAGATGGGCGGAATGCACAATCAAATTGTGATCCCCGGGCATACGTACTGCGGCACGTCCCCAGTGTCGGGTGAATAGCCCGGACGGTCGTTTTCCTCCCTTAACAGGTACGTTCTCATGTTCGGAGATTGGAAACCGGCTCAGCAGCGTCCCCGGCCAACTCCCCCCGCTCGGGAAGCGGACCTGATACATGTCCATTTGCTCCGCCACCTCCTGCGTGAGCGAGGGTCCGGGGGACTCGGAAAACGTAACGAGGTCCGGCTCGTATAGCGCCAGTTCCAGCGCAACCCGCCGGGCGATCTGACGCTTTTCCGAGGCGCGTTGGGCGAGCGTCCGATCCTTCGGCCAGCCGCTAAACCCGTAGACGTTGTAGGCGATCACTCGTAACCGATTATCGGGACCTGAACCGTTTAAGAGGAGGCCATTCGACATCCATCCCGATATGCATGCCGCACCGGCGGTTACAAGAAACTGTCGACGACTCACACCCGACGCTGAATCCGTTTTTCTGTTCTCCAGAGAAGCATCCGGCCCGGAACCGCTCATGGATGAAGGGTTGATCCAATTTGTGTTTTCGTTACATCCTGTCGAATGATTTCTTACAAAAACCGGTTCGTATCATCAACGGAACCGTAACCGCAGGCATGACTCGTTGATATGCGATATTCGTTGTGAAATCAATCTTTCCCTGGTTTGATCACATCAGGTGTACTGCTAAATGATCCCATCACACGTCCATCTTCCAGTGACCCGCGGTTACGGCAGAGCCACACGCAAACACCGAAAGAGGCGAAACGGGGGAATCGAAGCGAAGGGCCATGTGTCCCTTCATGGCAAAGTGGCTCGACCTGGATCTGGATGCCGTCCGGGGGGCCGACGGGGAAATTGACGAATCGTTTGTCGTCCCGGAATTACGAAAAAAACTGCTTGTCTGGCCAGAGCACGACGTAGCGGACGATATGGTCGAACCGAACACGCCCCTTCCCACGGAATGATTCCGCTGATTTTAATCGGTCGGTCCCAAAGAACTTCCCCTACTGGTAACGGACCCTTTATGATCTCCCGGCCCGAACGTTCTATATCGTCAATAATGAAGACGGGGGCGGCTGGAAATGAAATCCCGTTAGTTGATAATGAGTAGAGGGAACCGGTCTCTCCGCAATATCTCTGTTTCCTTTGAACTGTTTCGAATGTTTACCTTGAGTGACTCTGACCGCTGGACCACGAAAAGGCAAGCGGAATGATGAACCTGTGAACTTTTTTTGACACCGGAGGAGCTATAAGGCTGCTGAAAACCCCCGCTTCGCCAGTAGAATGCAATTTGATCTCCGTAGTGCGCGGATTCGCAGGCGATGCCGAAAGCGCATCGGCGAGAAGACGCAATCGCCCAGAGATTCCAATTACATTCGATCTCCTTGATACGAAACGAGTTACGCCGATTCCCTTTGTCAAACATATTCAAATCGCAACATTTC
>CAYXQY010000026.1:0-31977 GCA_964466525.1 uncultured Planctomycetia bacterium | reverse complement strand
GGAGAAGGGAAGCGTGCCGAGGTTGTCAGGCGGCCTCGTAAAAAACCTGACACAACAGTACATGCGAACAACAACAACTACGCAATGGCTGCATAAATTGCAGTCACGCTTTCCCTGTGGCCGTTCCCGCACCTGGCTCGTTTGATCCAGTGGCCCCCGGAAAGCGAACGGAGCGGGATGCCGTCCCGGCCATGGCGGTGCCCGGTGACCGGGACCAAGTAAATACTGGCGCCTCACCCGTTAGTTTCCCTGCTTGTGGGGTACTTCCGGGTTAGAACAAACACAAGCTAAGCACGTAGAAGCCTTCCCGAACGCAGCGACACGGGGGTTCGATTCCCCCCGCCTCCATTTTGCCGAACGATTTTCCTTTTCATCCGGCACCGGTGGTTCTGTTTTTCGTTCGACCTGCCCCTATATTTTCTGAGCGATCCGGTCCGTTCAGACCTCGAGTACGATTTTGCCAAACTGTTCTCCGTCCTGCAGGCGCTCTTCCGCCTCCCGGGCCTCATCAAGGGGAAACACACGATCGACGACCGGTTCCGTCTTCGTCTGTCGCATCCATCGTAACAGGCGGCGGAAATCATCGTTGCTACCCATGGTTGATCCGTAAATAGACAGCTGTTTCCAGTACACCTGATGGATGTTGGTCTCCGCCCCGGGCCCGGTAGTCGCTCCGCAGGTGACGATCGCTCCTCCTTTGCGGGCACAGGAAATGCTTTCCTCCCAGGTTTCAGCACCCACGTTATCCACGACCACGTCCACGCCGCGGCCTTCCGTGAAGCCTTCCACTCGATTCACCACATCTTCTTCCTCGTAATTGATGCCGGCCATTGCACCGATCTCCTTCGCCCTGTCAAGTTTGTCCTGTGAGCTGGATGTGACAATACATCTGGCGCCGGACGAAAGCGCAATTTTCAGCGCCGCACTGCTCACGCCGCCCCCGATCCCGTGGATCAGAGCCGTATCACCGGCCTGCAGGCCGACACGGGTCTGGAGCATCCGCCAGGCCGTCAGGAACACCAGCGGAAACGCCGCCGCCTGTGGGTCCGTCAGGTAGCCAGGGGCCATCGCGCAGTTGTCCTCCGGTACGGTCACCTGCTCGGCAAACGTGCCGTTTACGTATTCACCGATGATATAAAAGGACTCACAGCAGCTCTGCTCCCCCCGACGACAGTATTCACAGCGACCGCACGAGATGCCCGCGTTTACCACCACACGATCCCCTTCTTCAAATCGTGCCACCTCCGACCCCGTTTCGCGTACGACACCGCACGCATCCGAACCGAGTGTGTGGGGAAAATCCAGCTCAACCCCCGGCAATCCCCCGAGCACCCAGAGGTCGAGGTGGTTTAACCCCGCCGCCTGGACGTCCAGCAATACCTCGTGAGGTTGCGGCTCGGGTGCAGAAACGTCGTTCACCGTAATCTGATCTACCGATCCATGGTCAGGAATCTGAACTGCTTTCATTTTGTTCCTCCTGAAAATCTTCAATCTGCATGAGCAAACGTTCGACTTCAGCTCGCCTTGGTGCCTCCGTATTTTGATTATCAAAGATGTCCAGGTATCGATCGAAGTACGATACGACCTGCGAATAGTCTCGCGTTTCCGGGGGATCCTGCTCCACGATGTACAGCACGGTGTTTCCAAGGTAATAGAGAATTTTTGCCCGCAGAAAGGGATTTTTCGATTTGGACGTCCGTTGAAGTGCTTTCTGCAGCAACTGCCGGGCCTTCGATATCCCTTCGGAGTACCGGTCGCGAAACATGTAAAGCATTCGACCTAATTTATAGTACGGAACCGCGGATTCCTCTCGTTGTTTCCGGGCTCTGATGTACACGTTCCGTGCACGGTTAAGGTCTTTCCTGATCTGTTTTTCCGGCGAGATGGAGCTGTCACCGGGTGTGGAACCGCGATTTCCTCGCGATGGTGGGTCCGCGTTTTCAGATTCCCCGGCGTCCTCTTCCGCCGTGGACGAATCCTGTTCGTTCCGCTGTGCTTCGGCCAGGGCTTTCGCCCGATACATCAGCGCGTCGCCGAGACCGATCAGCGCTTCGTAGTGGTTTTTGTCCAGGTCGAGCGCGTACTTGAACTGTTTCGCCGCAGCGTTCAAGTTTCTCGCCCGGAGATACTGGTTCCCGATCTGTACGTACTCCTCCGGATCGTCAAATACACGCTCATCCGAACCGGACTGGCAGGCAGGAATGAGCAGAACAACCACGATTAGAAAAACACGGTAGTTCATGAGATGACCTCCTGCAGTGCACGTTTCACAAGATTGCCCGGGTCGTCAATTTCCGGGTGCTCGGCGGCCGTCTTCTGCACGGCCGATTGAGCTTCCGATCCGTCGTACCCCAGTTTTTTCAGTGCCTTCACGGATTCAGCGACAAGTTCCTCGTCCACCTCTGCACCGGATGACGAAGGGGCCTGAAATCGATCGGCCATCTTCTCCGCACGGTCCTGAAGTTCCGCAACAAGGCGTCGAGCTGTTTTTTTTCCGATTCCGCTGGCCTGTTCAAGCAATCCGGTATTATCATTCTGCAATGCCTGCACGATCTGGCCCGGCGCGGCTTCGGAGAGCAGGCTGATCGCCTTACGGGGTCCGATACCACTGGTTGATGCAAGCAACTGAAACAGTTCTCGCTCCTTCACGTCGCCGAACCCGTAGAGACCGTACGAGTTCTCGGTCACGTGGAGGTGCGTAAAAATCTGAATTTCCCCCTCCGCCGGCAGGGATTCGAGCGTGTTCAGTGTTACCTCACACCGCCATCCGATACCCCCTGCCTCGACGACAACGTACTCCGATCGTTTCTCAACGAGTTCGCCCCTGATAAATTCAAACATACCTATTCCTCACCGGACGAATCGGGTTGGTCACCGGGCTGTATCGAGATCCATCGCTGCGGGAAATTAATCTGTATGACCTTGTCCGTGAAAAAATAATTTCCAAGGATGACCTCGGCGTCCACCCCGAGTTGCAGTTTCATTTCTTCCCGAACCCGGAGCAGCACGTTTCGAAACACCTGGCCGCTGATCCATAAACGTGAAACCGACACGAAGTCAAAACGAGAACTGGAAGCGCCAAACCGCTGCTGCAGCTTCGTGTCGGACAGCTTCTGCAGGTTCCAGGATTCCAGAACTGACTGATCAATCAAATTTACCGGAATTCCCAGATCAACGGAAAACGTTCCCTCAAAATTCCCGTTCACCCCGGCCCGGAATTTGATCATGCGTTTGTTCCTTGCCGTGCTCGCCAGGTCAAAATCGGTTCGTCCCGGCCGGATTACCTGCAACGCTGCACGCTTCATGTCCACGGACGCCGTCCGTAATCGAAGGGTTCGTTCGGGGTAGTTCACTTTTAACTCCTTGTTCCGTAGAAAATTATATCCCAGTATTCCGGTGTAAGCGGAAAGGGACTCCTTCGCCAGCACCGTCGACAGTGATTTCACGTTCTCCCGTTTCATCCGAACCACGCCGAGCGAGCCGAACGAGTTCGATCCGATCCGCACGGAAGACAGAAGAACGCGTCGCTGCGAACCGGGGAGGGTTTCAACCGCCGGTTCTTCCTCAACGGAAGGATCCGTTTCCTTTCCTGAAAAAAGAATGGATTGATCGAGGGAGGGGTACAAGAGAAATTGATGGGATTGCTCCCCGATCTTCACGGACAACTCGATGAACTGACGGTCACTGAGCGTGATGGGCACCGTCGTTCCGTTCACGGCGTCCGGAGCCGATTGCTGTGGTGGAGAGGAAGGCTCTTTTTCCGGAGCGACCGTTGAACAGCCGGACATCCCTCCGGCAAATACCGCCAGAAGAACCAGGACCAGCGGACAAAACCGGTGTCTGTTACAGGTTCTCAAGATCACTCCCTCCCCACTCCAGAAGTTCAAGGAAGACCTGGTAGTGCTCGGGAAGGCCCGTTTGTTTCACTTCTTCAATCTTTTCCGGGGTGCAGAACTGTTCGAGATCAAGAATTTTCTCCGCTGCCGTTTTCATCTTTTCCTCGTTTTCTCCGAGTTTTTCCCTGTCCCTCAGTCGTTCAACGAGCGTTTGCATGTTTCCCCAGTCCCCTTCGCCAAGAATTGTGGCCAGTCCGGCGAGAAACACGTCCCGAATGTCGGCGTCCTCCCGTACGTCTCCCTGAAAGGTAAGTACACGATCTTCAAGTTCCTGCGCAGCACGCTCAAGGCTGTTCTGACTGTCCTGCTGGGAACCGTGTTCTTCCATTCGACGGATCAGCAACCCTTCCCCCAGACGGGCCATACCCACCGCGAGGGCTCTGTAGTCGCTGTCCTGACAGGGAAGTAGCGCTTCGATCGTGTCCCACGTTTCCCCGACCTCCTCCCGTTTCAGCTGCACCATGAGTTTCACCAGTTGAGCATCCCAGTACTCGGGGGGACGCTCCGAAGGTTCGACCTGATGGTCGTCTTCCTGACCCCCCGTGTCCTCCTTCTCCTCAATCCGCTCCAGCGTGGAGCGGGCCCGTTCCAGCGCGTCCTGGTCGTTTCCCTCCCTGAGGTCCCGCCAGGCCGGTTCGAGTTTATCTGTGATATTACTGTGCATCCTGAACGCCTCACGTATAATCGATTTGCTTGAAATTTTTCGAATTCAGTAGATTCGTCACCTGATCGAGCGATGAAATTACGGTTCGATCCCGGCTGCCTGGAGTTCCCTCACGGTCCAGGAGGACCGGCTTCAGCCCGGCGGAACTGGACCCTCTGTAATCATCCAGTTCCTTGTCTCCGACGTGCATTGCCTGATCCGCCGATACACCGGCGGTCTGAAGGGCCTGTTCGAAAATGTGTTCACTCGGTTTGCGGTACCCGGCAATCGCACTGGGAAGAATAAAATCAACGTGTTTATCCACACCGAGTCCCTCACAGATCGAAAGCAACCGTGAGTCCCAGTTCGATACAACACCCAGGCGAAACCCACGCTCGTCGAGTTCGGACAGGGTTTCAAGGGTTTCCTCGTACAGCCGGAACGTTTTCGGTTCACCGAATCGGGCAAACACCCGGTCGAACCATTCGTCGAATCCAACTTCCTGCAGTGGTTCCAGGTCCTCGTACAATCGCCGGAGGAAGGTTTTCCACATCTCCCGATCACGTTCGTCCGAGGCACGATAATCCCCTTCCCGTACCGTATTTGTTGGGGCATAATCCGCCCAGATCTCCTGCAGATGGGAAGCAATCCGCTCGTCCGTCAGGCCCACTCCCATCTCACGCGTCACCTCGGCATACACCTCACCTACGGAGGGGTGAATATAAAGCAGGGTGCCTCCGGCATCGAAAAAGATCGCTTTAATACGGTTATTCTCCTGCATGAACTGGATAAATGGATTCGTCCTTTATTGATATGCGTCTTCGAAACCCTGAATGGTTGACGCGTGCAGTACACCGGGAAAACGAGTTCGTTCTTAAAACAGGTGTCTCCGGACAGAACGGTGGTACAACTGCCAAAATTTTCAGTATAACCTGAACCGGAAAACTGGAATCTTATTTTAGTTTCCACAGGACATGAATTCAACGATTCAACCGTTCCGGGACAACGGGCCATCATAGGAAACAGAACAGGATCCGGCTGCATATTTCAATCCGGAACACACGCTATATAGGCACAATAATTCCTTGTTTTCCCTGCAACAGACTGAAATCGTAATAAACGAATCCTTCCCCAGTAATACTTTTATGGGCTGTCGTTTCAGAGGAACTCCAGTGCCAGGCCGTTAAAAAGTTCCTTTAACTGTTTTCGCTCGTGTGCGGGTTTTACGATGTCCTGTTTACTGCGAACCCCCTCCTGTAAACGGCGATAAAACTCGGAATCCGTCTCCGCACGCCGCAGCTTCGCGGCCAGGGCAGAGGAGGATCCCACCGGATAATATCCCGGATAATCCGGTCCGAGCAATCCGACGTTGCCGGGAATTTCCGATGCGAGTACCGGTGTCTCACAGGCGATGGCTTCAGAGATTGCATGTGCGCCTCCTTCCATTCGCGACGAATGCACCAGAAGCCGGCTCCTGGAGATGACCCGAAGCGTTTCGTCCCGGGGTTGTTCACCCGTCCACTCGTACCGCGGGTTGTTCTCCATCCGCTCCCGTGCTTCCGCCGCCATGCCCTCCTCGAGTTCCCCGCCCACGTGAGTCACCTGTATTGTCGAATCCTTCGGGAGCAACCGACTCGCCTCTTCGGTACGAAACGGGTCTTTCACGGACCGCAGGTGGCCGATTACGCACACCTCAAAGCAGTTTGCTTTCGGGTCCACCGGGTCCGGAACGTCGGAGATGGACTGATACACCACGTGTACCTGCTGTCGATATCGCTCGGGCAACTCCTTTCTGGCTTCCGGTTGTAAAACGATAAATCGATCCGCGTACGAAAGTGTTTCGCGGGCGGCGTCATTCTCGTGGATATCCCGGTACACGTCCGTTCCGGTCAGGGCGAGCACCACCGGTGACTCAGGGTGGTCCTCTCGAAATCTGCGGACCGACTCCGCGCTTCGACGGGCGTGCAATGCAAGCATCGCGTCGGCCGTCTGGTCCGCATAGTTCCGGTCCACCTTTACGTCGTGCCCGAGTTCGGTCAGGAGGTGCTCCCAACGGTCGGTGGTAATTCGGTTGCCTTTCCGGGACGTGCGTGGCACGGGCGTGACAAGAAGGAGGTGCATCCGATGTATTATTTGCTGGGACAGGTACGAAATCCGGCGAATATGTCGCGTCGTTCCGGCGTAAAATAATTCCGGTACTCGGAGCGGATAAACCGGCTCCGCGTGGCCCACGCCCCTCCCTTGAGGACCTTCCGGGTGCCGAACCAGGGTTCGGCGTTGTCCTCGTAAAAATCCGGTTCGAACCCGGGAAACGGTTCAAAATCCGAATCCGTCCATTCCCAGACGTTTCCGATCATCTGCCGGCACCCGGCCGGGCTATCCCCTTCCGGATACGCGTTCACGTTACTGCACTCCATGTCTTCCCAATCCAGGCGGGCGGGCGGAGTGGCCGAACGCTGGTTTCCCCAGGGATAACGAAATTTATCTCCCGTGAGCTGGTTCCCGTCCTCCGTGAGTTCGGCCGAAACCGCCGCCATCCACTCGGCTTCGTCCGGTAGCCGCCGATCCGCCCAGCGACAGTACGCTTTTGCTTCGTAATAATTCACGTGGACCACCGGTTTGTTCGGTTCCAGTTCAGTCCATTCGTCAAACTTCCGTCGAAGCCAGCCCCCGCTGCCGTCCCGTCGCCAGTACAGGGGATGCTCCGCGTTCGTCGCCTGGCGCCATCGCCATCCCGGATCGCTCCAGAACGACTGCAGCTGATAACCGCCCGCCTCGACGAATGCCGCAAACTGTTCCTGCGTCACCGGCGTGCGCGATATTTCGAACGGTTCCAGTTCAACCGGATGGCGCCACTTCTCCAGGTCAAACACGAACGGCTCACTCCGGCTTGCACCCAGAGGAAACATGCCTCCCGGTACCTTCACGTCACCGGTGTTCCCCTCGTCGGACGTTGAAAGTTCCCTTTTCTTTTCGCCCCGATCCAGCTGCGGACGTGGATAGCCGAGGGTCTGCCGGGTATACGTAAACGCCTCGTTGTGCATATCGTCGTGATAAACCGTGTATAGAATGCGATGGAGTGCCTCCTCATCCGGCCGTCCATGTTTGATGAAATTCACGATCCGGTCCCGTACCTCCCGCATGTATCTGTACGCTTTCTCTCGTGGGAATAGATCCGTCGACCAGCGTTTTTCGTGTCCGATTACGCTTGAGTTATATCGCCGGTCCACATCGGGAAACACCGGATCCCGATCGAGCAGCTCCCGCAGTACGAAATACTCCTGAAACCACGTCAGGTGGGCGATTTCCCACAGGGGAGGATTGATCTTCGACATGTACGGCGGGCGGCGGAGCTGCTCATCCGTCAGATCGTCCACGAGGTCAATCGAGCGATTCCGCGCATCCCGCACCCAGTCAGCAAGCGTATCCGTCGACACCCATTCCTTGAGATCGGTCATCTGACGCGGCGAAAGTAAACAAAACGGAAAATGGAATACGAATTACCACATTCAAGAGGCCGTATCCGTTCTTTTCAAGGATCTCCCTTGTCCGGGACGTTTCCTGCCGGTCCAGCCCGTACGAACCTACGTGCATACCCTCAAGATTTGATCCTTCCCCCGGCACTTGATACACTTAATGTTCAGTGTTTCACTCAGGTTTCCGTATGGAGCAGTTCATCTCACCATACGGAGCCCGTCGAACGGTGCAGGCACTGTTCGACATGTCTGAGGTTGGCCTGGAGATCCACACGTTTTTTCTCGTTGAACACGAGAGTTCCTGTACATCTTTACCGAATCTCCAGTCCATTAACGAGCTTCAAATCGCTGTTTTTCCTATCATTTTATTTTCAGAAACCAACCATGTCATACAAACTACCGGACTTACCCTACGACTACGATGCGCTGGAACCACACATTGACGAGCGCACCATGCGTATCCATCACGACAAGCATCATGCCGGCTACACACGCAAAGCAAACAATGCCCTGGACGGCACCGAATGGGAGGATCGTCCCATCGCGCAGGTACTGACCAACCTTGACGACCTGCCGGACAGCATCCAGACCGCCGTCCGTCAGAACGGGGGTGGATTTGCCAATCACGCACTGTTCTGGAAGGTCCTGTCCCCGAACGGCGGCGGCGAACCGACCGGTCAACTGTCCGACGCAATTTCCTCCGCGTTCGGTTCGTTCGACGACTTCCAGGAAGCGTTTAACAGCGCAGCAACCGGACGGTTCGGCTCCGGCTGGGCCTGGCTGGTTGTGGACGACGGTGATCTGGACGTCACCAACACCCTCAACCAAAACAGTCCGTACCTCGACGGCCAGGAACCCATCCTCGGGCTGGACGTCTGGGAACACGCGTACTACCTGAACTACCAGAACAACCGGGGCGAATACGTCGACGCCTTCTGGAACATCGTGAACTGGGACGAAGTGGCAAAACGCTACGAACTCGCCACGTAAACCACGCACATGATCACCACACGATCTGGGCCTGCCTCCCCCGGGCAGGCCCTTTTTTATTGGATCAAGGAGAACCAATTCCATGCAGATTCACGTGCCGACAGGGAAACGATCAAAGGGGACCGCCCACGTGTCCGGGTCGTTCCTGTGTTCCATCTTCCTGATCCTCCTCCTCGTCGCACCACTGGCAGCATCGCCCGACGACGAAAAGGCACACAGAGCGGTGAACACTTTTCGGAACACGTTAAATGAAACCGACGATCCCTGGACCCGCATAACAGAAGCCCCCTTTGCGTCCGTTCCGCTTACAAAGAAAGCGGTCCGTGTCGCACGGCGTACATTACTTCAGGCGCATGCTCGCCGTATTCAGCGGCAGTACGAAGATCTGCTTAAAACCCGTCGGATCACAGTTGACGGGACGCAAATGAAATTCGACTACAACATCCACGGCACCCTTTCCGAAAACGGACGACGCCTGTACCTGTCTTTGCACGGCGGAGGGGGGACCTCCGCGGCGGTCAACGACCGTCAATGGGAAAACCAGAAAACGCTGTACGAACCCGGCGAAGGGATTTACCTTGCCCCCCGTGCACCGACCAACGACTGGAACCTGTGGCATAAATCGCACATCGACGACCTGTTTTCGGAACTGATAGAAGCCCTCCTCGTCCTGAAAAATGTAAATCCGAATCGGGTGTACCTCCTGGGATATTCAGCCGGAGGCGACGGCGTGTATCAGCTGGCCCCACGTATGGCCGACCGCTGGGCGGCAGCGGCGGCGATGGCCGGTCACCCGAACGACGCAAATCCAAAAGGACTTCGGAATGTACCGTTTGCCATCGACGTCGGCGCCCGCGACGACGCCTACGATCGAAATGAAGTGGCACGGGAATGGAAATCCAGGTTGGACCAGTTACGGAAAGCGGATCCGGAAGGGTATACACACAGGGTTCATGTTCATAAGGGAGTGGGCCACTGGATGGAGGGAAAAGAGGTCGAATCCGTCCGCTGGCTGGGCAAAATCATCCGGAATCCACACCCGAAACGGGTGGTCTGGTATCAGGACAACGTGCTACATGAGCGTCTGTACTGGCTGGCGGTTGACCGGAAGGACGTCGACCCCGGCGATCTGGTGATCGCCCGTTACGACAACCGGACGATTCAAATTGAACACTGTGACCTCTCCTCATTGCGCATCCGGTTAAACGACCGGATGATGAACCTTGACAAACCGGTTCGGGTGGTGCATGACGGGAAAACGGTGTTTCGAGGTCGAGTGCAACGAACCATTCAAACACTTGCCGACACCCTTGAGGAACGGGGGGATCCCGCGACCGTATACAGCAGCGAACTGAGGGTGAACCTGGACAAGTAACTCCTGAGTCCACTTGAAGGCAAGAAGGGAACGCGGCTCCGGGTACGGCACCGCATTTCCGCAGGCCTGACGGGAACTATTCGCACGTCAAATCCTATTTCCAGTTACATCCCGGGAGAAGAACCCGAAGAACCCCGGGCAGAAACTATATATTCCTGGCTCCACACGCCACAAAAGCTTCATCTTTAAGAGCGACCTCGTCTTTCATCAGAGCAAAATTCATGCTCGTTTTCCATAAAATCCGCTCCTCAGCTTCTACTGACCATGTTTAATTCAACGCCGGCTTCGTCAAACATCGTGTGCACAACTTCCGCGTCCTCGTCCCAGCGATCACTCAACTTGCCCTCCTCCGGGACAACCACCGAGTGAATGCCCGCCTGTATGATGGACTTGCAGCAGGATTTACAGATCAATTTTTTGTTCACGTACAGCGTGCTTTCACCCAGGCGGGTGCCATGACGGGCCGCCAGCAAAATCGCATTTTGCTCGGCATGACAGACAAAATCATATTTGTCCGGACGCTCCCAGCGATCCTCCCTGTCCAGAACGTCAATGGGAAACCCGTTGTAACCCACCGAAAGAACGTTTTGCTGCTGGCCGACAATGACCGCCCCGACCTTGCTGTTCGGATCTTTCGATTTCCGGCTCACAGCGTCAGCAATGTTCAGGAAAAACTCGTGCCAGCCCATTTCGGCCGGTTTAATTTTGCTCATGTCATACGCTCCGGAATCATACCCCACGAAACGGACTCAATGTTCTCGCCACAACCCGCCGACGGTACCGGAGATGGAACCATTCCCTCATATGTGTTCGTACATCTGTTTCTCCGGTACCATTCCGGGTGTACCGTCGAAGCCACATTATAGAGACCGGCAGGAGCCCAAAAAACCCGACTCCCTCAGGAACGACATGGTCGAATTCCGTTTGATTGGAAGGGGGGACGCGCATTTCTCAGTAGATTCGGTACCTGTGCCTGAAACGGATGAACTACAGGATGGCAGGGATGCTGTTTATATTTAACAGTACAGGGTCCGTGCGGAACCGGGTGCTTTCTCATCCGAAATTTCGAGCTGTTACGTCAGAAATTCAGGCGCACCCGTCTGTGTAGCGTGATCTATCCGTTCACACTTGCCACGGAACCTCCGTCCACGCGATAATCGGCGCCGTGAATGAAGGAGGCCTGTTCGGAGGCGAGGAACAGGACCGTCTCCGCAACTTCTTTGCACTCACCCGCTCGGCCCACCTCGATGTGCGGGCGGAATTCCTCAAGCATCTTTGCTTCGGCTTCGTCCAGAGAAATGTTTTCCTCGCGAGCGGTTTTTTCGAGCATTTCATTCACGGGTGTCGCCTTCACAAACGCCGGCGAGACCGTGTTGATGCGAATCCCTTCGTCCCCGTACTGCTTTGAAAGACTTTTGGTCAAATTTTTGATCGCGGCTTTCGTCGCGTTGTAATGTGGCATTTCCGGATCGGGCTGGGAACCGGATTCGGAAGAGATGTTGATGATCCGTCCCCATTGTTGTTCCTTCATGACCGGAAGCACACCACGGATGGCCCGGACCATCGACATGACGTTCAGTTCGTACAGGTCCATCCAGTCCTCGTCCTTGAGTTCCTCGAAGGGCGCGAATTCTCCGATGCCCCCCACGTTGTTCACCAGGACGTGCACGGTTTCATAAGCCTCAAGCGTCTGGCTGATGAAGGTGCTAACACCCTCCCTGGTGGACAGGTCGCAGCGTACCGGCAATGCCCGCACACCCTGTTCTTCACATTGTTCAGCCACCTGTTCGAGGTCCTCATCACTTCGTGCACCGATGGCCACATGACTTCCCTCCCGCGCAAGTGCGAGGGCAATCGCTTTTCCGATTCCTCTGCTGGCACCGGTCACGACGGATACCTTTTCGTTAAGTCCCAGATCCATGTATGATTACCTCTCCGGAAAGAAGGTGAACATATTCCACGAAAAACGGAAACAGGCACAGATGAGATTATAGGTCAAATTCGGTTACCTCCTCCACTTCGAACTGAAGCACCGGTGGTGGCCGGCAGGGAAAGGCCGTAAAACTTCGAAAATACGGCGGATATGTGTACCGGATTCAAGAATTTGTCGAGGGTCCATATCAACATCACCAGAAACACCCCGTACCGTAACCAGACCAGCGTCGATACGGGCCGTTCATTGTATTTCTGGCGAATTTCTCTGTGAAAATTGAGCACTTTCAACGTCGATTATATTCGCGTACAATCGTTTTTCAACGTTCATTCAAATACTGAAGTCAACAGGTGATCGAGTATGGCACGCCCCCGATCGTTCAATCGTACCGACGTCCTCGAGACGACCATGGAGCTGTTCTGGGAAAACGGGTTTGAACGCACGTCCATGGCGGAGATATCCGGTGAGACGGGGCTTGATCCCGGCAGTCTCTATCATGCGTTCGGCGACAAACGAACGCTTTTCGAGCAGGCCGTTGAGTTCTACTCGGACGAAGTGATGCAGGAGCGTCTGCAACATCTGCGGTCCCCCGCACCACTTCGTGATCGGTGTGATTCGTTTCTGGACGAGGTGATCCAGCAATCCGTTCATGCGTCGCGAATCTCGGGTTGTTTGCTCACAAACAGTTGCCTGGAAGGGAAAATCGACGACGGTCTGCAGGAGACCGTAGAAACGTCCATGCGTCGTTTGCGGGACGAGTTCGCGAATCAGTTTCGGAAGGCGCGAAGCAGCGGGGTGTTACGCTTGGACGTAGAGCCCGGAGAGCTGGCCGAGTATTTTCTGTCGATTACCTGCGGCATGAATGTGCTCGGACGCCTGTTCGAGCGAGAGGATCAACTACGGGCGATTAAGTCCGGTGCTCTGGAGACCCTGGATGAACATCTGGTCGAGTGAGTCCCTCCTTCCTTCCGTCGATTCACAATTCTCATCAATAGTTCAGGAGTTTGATCATGTCTTCTTCAAATCGGTTATTTGAACCGTATGAACTTGGCGATCTGACGCTTCCGAACCGTATTGTCATGGCCCCGTTGACCCGGAATCGAGCGGGGGAGGACAACGCCCCGACCGATATGAACACAGCCTACTACAGTCAGCGGGCATCCGCGGGATTGATAATCACGGAAGCGACGCAGGTCTCGTCGCAGGGACAGGGATATCCGGACACCCCGGGAATCCACTCACAGGAGCAGGTTGAGGGCTGGAAACGGGTGACGGATGCGGTACACGACGCCGGTGGACGCATTTTTCTCCAGCTCTGGCACGTGGGCCGGATTTCTCATTCTTCTTACCACGACGGGAAGAACCCGGTGGCGCCCTCCTCCATCAAACCGGACGGAAAGGTCATGAAACCGAACTTCGAGGAAGTCCCTTTTGAAACGCCCCGGAAGCTTGAAACCGGTGAGGTTGCAGGGGTGGTGGATCAGTATCGGGAGGGGGCGAGGAATGCCCGTCAGGCGAACTTCGACGGTGTGGAAATCCACGCAGCAAACGGTTACCT
The DNA here is from genome assembly GCA_964466525.1 of uncultured Planctomycetia bacterium. Lineage (GTDB taxonomy): Bacteria > Planctomycetota > MHYJ01 > CAYXQY01 > CAYXQY01 > CAYXQY01. The sequence goes on along the minus strand of CAYXQY010000026.1, from coordinate 18,106 downwards.
GATCGACCAGTTCCTTCGATCCGGCACGAACAGGCGGACCGATCGGTATGGGGGTTCCGTTGAAAATCGGACACGGTTTTTAAAGGAGGTCGTTCAGGCCGTGACGGAGGTCTGGGACCCGGGCCGAACGGGAGTCCGCTTTTCTCCGTTGAGCGACTTCAACGACATGTCCGACAGCGACCCGGAAAACACATTTCAGCGGGCCGCGGAAGTGGCTGACGAACAGGATCTTACCTATGTTCACCTTGTGGAACCCGATCACCCCAAACCACCGATCATCGACGACGAAGTGGGACCGGTGTTTCGAACCATCCGGTCATCGTTCGATGGCACACTGGTCGCCAACAGTAACTATGACACGGAAAGCGCAGAACGAGCGATTGAACTCGACTACGCGCAACTGATAGCCTTCGGACGGGCCTTCCTGGCAAACCCGGACCTGCCGAGACGGATCAGGGAGGACCTGCCGATCAACGTCCCGAAGCAGGAAACGTTCTACGGCGGGGACGAACGAGGGTACACGGACTATCCGACCTGGGAGAAACTTCAACGGAATGAAACCGCAGGTTCGACCTCTCTTATTCCACTTGAAGAGCTGGAAGCTCGGTAAAACGGAATTGCGTTCTCCAGCTCTAAGTCCCACAAAACGTTGAACCGGTTTGAGCATGCTAATGATTCACTCGAGTGAAAACGAATATGACGGAGGAATGTCCCCTCCTCGATCGTTCCTGAAATTTTCGTCCGGAGGAACTAACGGATCCGAGTGAGTTGATGGCGGGATCGAACTGAGAATATTCGACGCTCTTCACGTATTACGTACGGTGCAGGGGCGGAGGAATACGGGAGAGATCAACCGGATCGGTGACCTGTTCATGGAATACGTAAAGATCGATTACTTGTAGACGACGTGGAGGAACAACATGAAGATAGGTCGGACATCCAATGAGCGTTGAATTGATGTTGTGCGGGGATCTGATGTGCGGGCGTGGCGTGGATCAACTGTTTTCGACGTCCTGTGATCCAACATTGCACGAGCGCCATGTGAACGATGCGCGGACGTATGTGTCCATGGCGGAACAGGAACACGGCTCCGTACCGACGCCCGTGTCCCACAGGTATCCCTGGGGCGATGCCGCGAAGGTCATTCAGAACAGGGGGCCGGATCTGCGTCTCGCGAACCTTGAGACGGCCATCACCACCCATGATCGTCCCTGGTCCGACAAGGCCGTGCATTACCGGATGCATCCGGAAAATGTCGGGACACTCCAGGTCCCCGGGCTTGATGCGCTTGTTCTGGCCAACAACCATGCGCTGGACTGGCGCCGTCCGGGATTGCGGGAAACCCTGAAAACCCTGCAGGACGTGGACATCTCGACCGTGGGAGCGGGAACGACGAAACAGGAGGCGGCGAGGCCGGCCCGTTTCTCTCATAAGGAGATGAATATATCTATCTTTGCATGGGGAGCGGTGGACGCAGGGGTCCCGGAAGCATGGGCGGCGACGCCGGAACGCGCCGGGGTACATCTACTTCGAGGATACTCGGAGCACGCCGTGGACGAAATGATTCAGTGGATTTCGGGGGACCAACCATCCAAAGGACCGGTAATCGTCTCCTTCCACTGGGGAAGTAACTGGGGGTGGGAAATTCCGGACCGACACAGGCGCACGGCGCATCGGCTGATCGACGAAGCGGGGGTGGACCTCGTGTACGGGCACTCCTCGCATCATGAACGTCCACTTGAAGTGTACAATGATCGGTTAATCCTGTACGGCTGTGGGGACTTCGTCAACGATTACGAGGGAATCGGCGGGCGCGAGAAGTACCGTGGCGAGTTATCGGTGCTGTACTTCCCCGAGGTTCATCCGGAGACCGGGGCGCTGGAACAACTATCGATGTGTGTGTTCCGCATGCATCGCTTTCAACTTTCCTTCGCCGGTAAAAGGGACACGAACTGGGTAAGAGACACGTTGAATCAAACGGGGGACGAACTGAAGGGCACCCTCCGCACTTCGGGGAGCCACCGGCTTACGTTAAAGTGGTAATTTGGCTCCAGGATCGGTTATAAATTATATGCGCTCCGTGCGTATTCCTGATGCAGGCCAGGGAAGATGTTCTGTCTTTCACGTGCTCTGATCGAATAAATCAGTGAACGGAACGGAGTTGCATCTGTTCCACGGCAATTTTGTTCGCAATCGGTACGCACGTATCATCCGTATCTGATCTGTGGGACCACCATGAGACTTCCGGACCGGATCCTCGAATTTGAAACCATGAAAGCCGGGGGCCCCGGGGGGCAGAACGTCAACAAACGGGCAACCGCGGTCCGACTGCGTGTAAACATTGACGAGCTGCCGCTCAAGCAGGAGGAGAAGGATTTCGTCCGTGAACACATCCCGCCCCGGTTTAAAACCTCGGGCGACGAACTGCTGTTTGAAAACGCGGAGTCCCGATCCCAGAAGCGAAACCGGGAACGGGCGCAGGAGATCGCCCGGGAGGAGATTCAGGAAGCGATCGAAGCCGGCCGGCGAAAAAAGGTCGACGCCGAACGGAAAAAACGCATCCGGCGGAGTTCGTCCGGCTCGTCCGATTCGGACGAAAACCGTGCGGAAAAGCAGAAGCGTAGACGCCGTTCCAAAACCACGGAGGATTTCCTCGAAGAGGCAATGGAACAGGATCCCGACCTGATGAACTCCCTGCTCGACCGGGAAGCGCGATCAGCGGAAGAACAGGCCCCCGACGGCGACGCTCCGCCGTCGAAGGAAGATGAGGATGAGCAACCAGACAGGGAGGAGACGTGAAAAGGAACCCTCACGGATGTGCTGGACGTGGTCTATTAATAGAGACGGAAGAAACTGCTGAAAACGCCCGTTCCAACGATTGCGGAATGTCTTCACGTTTTTATTTGCCGGTGGAATCCGGATCTTTCCTTGTGATGGAAGGTGGAGTGTGAATACTCAGTTCAACTGTCAGGTGAACGTTCAGGGCCCCCGGAGAAGCGTGATCGAAACTTATTTGTTTTGGGACGGAGAAAAGTTGAACCGGAATTTATCCTGAAACACCCGTTTCTTTGTGCCGTCCTCAAACTCCGCAATCAGTTGTGCCTGAACCACCATTTCTGGAAGACGGTCCGGGAACCCCGGTATTTTTTATTCCTCCTTCACTTATCCGGATCCGATGTATTACCTACCCAAAGAAAATTATGTTATCATGGTCACGCATGTCGTTCGAAACCGAAAAAAAATGACTTTGACCAGTGTACCATGACCATGTTCAAACGTCTGTTACCGGTTGCAGGTTTCATTTTCTGTCTGGTTTCCCTGTCTGTCCGGGCGGGAAATCAGATGCCGGATTGGGTGCCGGAGGGATTCTCCCTCGAGTACGCACAGAATTTTTATCAGCCGGATTCAATTGATGACTTCGCTTTTTCCAGTCCCGGGGACTGGAAACGGGTGAAGGTTGGTGATCGATTTGCGCTGGAACAGGGGCAGGGGGGCGATCAATACGAACCTCCTCATCCTTCACCACATCACATCGGATTGATCAGGCACCTGAAGTTTGGCAGTTTTATCCTCGATTTTTACGTTGACTACATCGGACGGACGTACGGTCATGCGGACACCTGCGTGTTCTTTAATTTCGCCGATCCGGCAAACTTCTACTACGCTCATATTGGCGCCGACCGGGACGCCAAATCACACCAGATCCACATCGTGGACGACAGCCCCCGAACCCCCATCACGAAAAATCCGGACAGGGAGGTGAATCACGATTGGGATGCGAGAACCTGGCATCATATACGGCTGATCCGTAACGCCCGGAAGGGCCAGATCGCCCTTTTCGTCAATGACATGTCGGAACCGGACATGCTTGCCAGCGACACGACCCATCAACTCGGATACATCGGATTCGGTTCGTTCGACGACAAGGTTCGTTTAACGAACATTCGAATATGGGCGCCGCAGAAGAAGGAGGAACAGGCCAATTTTTTTAAGGGGAAATAGGCCAGACGAATACGCCGGGGCTGCTGACCGTCCTTCTTTACCCACTGAACAGGAGGGGAATGATGTTGGTGTAGTTGTCGGTCCACAGTAGCGGCTTCCCCGATAGTTTCGTCCATCCCCCCTGCATGATCAGCGGTTCAAGAGCTGATCTGTTTTTCGACAGGACGACCAGCTTGGCCGAGCTGGCTTCGCTGAGTGTGGCACCGGGAAATCGGGCGGAATCGGTAATCAGTTCAATCGGATTCAGTTCGCCGGTAAACATCGAAAAACCACTGTCCGAAAAGGGCACGAAGGTTTTGACACGTGCGTGAACGTCGAGGTCCTCGGCGATGGCATGGGCCACGCGTTCCAGGTTGAAATGGCGGTTGGAAATGTGCAGTACGACAAGCCCGTCGTCTGTCACCCGGGACAGGTACAGCTGAACGGCTTCCCGCGTGAGAAGGTGCGTCGGGATGGCATCCGAGGAGTATGCGTCCATGAACAGCACGTCAAACAAACCGGGGGTGCGGTTTTCCAGCAGTTTCCGGGCGTCGCCGATGTGTACACGGCAACCGGATCCACAGGTGTCCAGGTAGCCAAAATAGGAACGGGCGAGTCGCTCCACCGCCGGATCGATCTCAAAAAAATGAAATTCATCCCCTTCCTCGTGGTACGGGGCCAGCCCTCCCGTGCCCAGGCCGGCGATCCCCACGCGGTCGAAATCATAACTTCTGAACAGGTCGCCGAATGGCCCCGAAGGATGGTAATATCCCACCGGAAGGTGGACGAACGACCCGTCGTCCCGTTTCTGCAGTCCATGTAACGTGGTCCCGTGCAGGAAGTGCCGGTAGTCCCCCTCGTCGAACAGTTCGTACTGCCCGTAAAAACTTCGCTCACGGGTGATGGTCTGCCGGTCTTCCTGGTGGAACGAGAATCCAAACAGAAGCAGCAATCCAAACGCGCTGTTGATCAGCAGAGGCGAACGGAACCGGAACATGATCACAGCGCCCGTTCCGAAAAGAATCCCGAGCAATATGATACCGGACAGCACCTCTGGGTCCGTTAACGAGCCATGGAACGGAATTTGAACGAAGAAATACACGCATCCGGCGGCCGCGAGAACGAGCGGTCCCAGGGACAGGAAGTATGATCGGGTCGTGCCGGAATTCGGATGGCGGACAAAACAGAGAAACGACACCCCCATGATCAGTACGTATTCCACAAGGCTGTCGAACAGCGCAGGGGCAATCAGCGCGTTAAACACACCCCCCAGTGATCCACCCAGGGACATATAGATGTAATATTCCGTCAGATGTGACACATGGGGACGATCCTTTGCGAGTTCTCCGTGAAAATACAGGGCCACCAGGAAAAACAGCGTGACGTGAAGCACGATGAGCGGAGTGATCGAGAGCACGTCTGCAAAGGAAAGCGCGAACGTAACGAAGATAGCGGGAGGAAGGAGGCTCCGGTACAGCCAGAGGGGATGTTTAATGCGGGCAAACACGAGAATAAACGTGAGTAAGTACACCGCCAGGGGAATGACCCACAGCAGGGGGACGGACGCGATGTCCATGGTCAGGTAGTGGGTGACCCCGAGCATCAAACTGGAGGGAATGAAGGTAATGAGCACCCACCACGCGCGGCGTGACATGGACAGGGAACGTGCGTGATCGGCACCGCCGGACGCTGGTTTCGTATTGGCCCGTTCACTCGTAAACACCAGCAGGCCGCAGCTCCCCGTGAGCAGTGTGAGAAACACGAAAGCGGCCGCCCAGCCGGTGTTCTGCGTTTGCAGCGTCAGGAACCGTTCGATGAGGAATGGATACGACAGCAGGGCGATCAGGCTCCCTGCATTGCTGGCGGCATACAGGTAATACGGATCGTCCGCGTCGGGATGATCGAGGGCGCCGAACCAGTGCTGGAGGAGCGGAGCACTGCTGGAGACGACAAACGTGGGCGGGCCGAGACCGATCATGAGGGCGGCAATGAGTGAAATCGCGGGGGCTTCCTCCGGCCAGAGAACCGTTTCCGGAATTGAGACCGGCAGAAACAGGAGGGCCAGTAAAACAACGGCAATGTGAAAACGGACCTGCGTCGACGTGGGAAACGACTGCGCAATTCCATGCGCATACACGTAGCCGGCGAGCAACAGCACCTGAAAAAACAGCATCACCGTCGTCCATACGGCGGAGCTTCCTCCCAGCAATGGAAGAATCATTTCGCCGGACAGTGGTTGTACCACGAACAGGAGAAGGGCACTAACAAACACCGTCAGGGTGTACGTACCCGAAATCAAAATCTGCCGTTGAGTCACGACCGAATCGGATCAGGAGATGCAATTCACGAATGAATGGAGTGGTGGAGTCGCTACGTTCCGCAACCGGAACAGTCCGGATTGTACTTACACAGTGTCAGGGGTAGGCGTATCGCACGTCGGACCGCCGTGAGGTTCATGAATTGACGCTATTGTAAGAAACAGCAGTGCCGATGTACAGGCGGAAACCGGAAAGATCGAGACTGTATTCTGAACGAACAATAAGCTTTTCAGAACAAGCAGAAGTATGATACCGATTTCAGTGAGGGTTTCAATTTCCGCTTCTCCCTCGATGACCAAGAGCGCATTCGGACCGATCATGATTCCGGTGAGGAGCAGGCCCACGAGCGTTGGAACGAACAGTCGGTGACGGACGTAAATCACCGGCAGGGCAAGGCCAAAAATAATCAGCAGGTCCACAATGATCGGAAGTTCATGCATGAGTTTACCTGGGTTAATGGAGCTCGAAGACGGATCTGAACGTGCCGGTTTGCATCAGTACGGGGGGTCCCCGGTTGTCCCGACCGTGGTTTGGCTCCTTAACATGGATGACTTCGAAGAATGGTTGGTTTTCGGTGCGAGTATCCAGAACACAGAAAACAGGATGACCGTTTCTCCGGGCGTCAGATATTTTTCACCGGCCGCCGGGAGATGCTTCTGTACAGGTCACATTTACATGTAATCCCTTCCCCGGGTACGTTTCAATTCGCAAAAAAGTTTGGGAACCGACCGGTGAACTGTTGACCAATTATTTTTCGTTGATTGAACAGCCTCTGCTGGTGCTTCCGCTCTGGACGCTGTAGGTCTGTACAATATAGAAGCATCTTTCTGGTAGTAGTAAAATTCCGTTAACAATGAATTTATAAATCGGGGGAAAGGAAGAAAATTATAATCTACGGATCATGGATGGGACCGTCTGTCTGTCGATAAAAGGGAAGAATTGTGGTAGTTACTCACCTATTTGTGAAGAATAGGGAGCGCCGGCATCCCTGCCGGAAAAAAAAGTAGAAACCATCTTTCGGAACAAATTGGTGAGGAATTACGAATCGTGTTCACTACAATCAGTTTTATAATTGATATAGTCCGATAAAATTGAGAAACGAGGAAGGTTTACTCAGAAGAATACCGGGGGATTCACATGACGGCCGATCGACGCGAGACGGAGATGGACCGGGAGGTCACGTTCACCGGACGGCTGCGAACCTGGATGTCGCTGGACCGGGAGGTCCTAACCCTTTCGGTCGCAATGATGCTATTCAGCCTGGCCATGCAGATGACGACCCGGTTTGTGCCGGAATACCTGTCCGTACTCGGCGCCGGTGCCGTGATCGTCGGGATTTACGGCACGTTCGAGGAAATTGTGAATTCCTTTTTTCCATACCTGGGCGGTGTAATTTCGGATCGAACCGGGATGCGGTTTACGCTCATGATCTATGGAGTTATCACGGGACTGGGGTTCGTGGTGTGGGGTGTTTCACCGTGGATCGGGGAGTGGACCGTCTGGTACGTGACCGTTCCGCCCTGGATCTGGATTTTCGTGGGGTTGATCCTGGTTCTCGGTTGGAAGGAGCTGGGAATGGGGGCAACTTTTGCACTTGTGAAGGACGCCGTCCCACCGGATCGGCTCGCACGGGGATTTGCCAGCACCGAGGTGTTTCGCAGAATCGGCTACCTCCTGGGGCCGCTGGCCGCGTCAGGAACACTATGGTACGTCAGTGGATTCGTGAGCGGGTTTCAGGCGGTACTGTTTGCGGCGGCGAGCGTTTGCGGCGTGGCAACGATCCTACAGTTGCGGGGATACCGCGTGGCGCGGCAGGAAATGAATTCGTCGACCGAAGGGGACGAGCCGGAATCGAAAACGGAGGGGTGGTTCGTGTCGATCCGGGCGGATTTCATGAAACTTCCGGATCATCTGAAACCACTCCTGGCGGGGGACACCCTCGTTCGGTTTGCCAACGGCATGGTGTATGTTTTTTTCGTGCTCGTCGTGACCCGGTATCATGAGGTGGGTCTTGACCTGGCCGGGATGTCTCTGGCCCCTCCCTCGTTCTTCGGTGTGCTTCTGGCGATTGAAATGACGGTCGCGCTGCTTGTTATGATGCCCGCGGCCCGGATTGGCGATGCCCTCGGACAGAAGCCGGTCGTGGCATTCGGGTTCTTTATTTATGCCGTCTTCCCGGTACTCCTGATCTATGCGCCCTCGGAAGCCCCGGTGTTGATGGTTTTGTTTGCCGTTTCCGGACTGCGTTTTGCGGGGATGCCCGCGCACAAAGCCGCCATCGTGGGTCCGGCACGATCGGGGAAGGGCGGGACGACAACCGGCGTGTACTACCTGATTCGCAATACCCTGCGGACCCCGGGACCGGCGGTCGGGGGTTTACTTTATGAATGGTCGCCTGAGATTGCGTTTACAGCAGCCACGTTCGTCGGCCTCGTCGGTGTCTGTGTGTACGCGATATACGGTCGGCCCTGGCACAGTTCATAAGGGCTCCCGACCGGCGAGGTGTTAATCTCAGTAAGCTCTGCAGTTGGAGGACATATGGTTGAGCCGTCAGCTTTAAAGAAAAGATACAACATGAATTTAACTCACAAAACTGTCTTCGAAGTTTCTTCATAATTTAGGTCTGAGTAGAAGGAAGCATTAAGCGGTCCAGAAATTTCTGTATTTTGAATAGTTGTGGAGGATAAGTTTTTAAAAGGCGGACCGTATTTGATTTTTCGGGGTGAAATATAAACTTTTTTGAAACTGGAACCGAAAAAAAGTATGATGGTGAAACCATCTTAAGATTACTTCACCTTTATTTTCTGGGATTCCCATGGCAAACGTTTCGTTGGAAGATCTTACATCAGCTCAGAAGGAGGTTGTTGAACTTATCAAAAAGCATCCTGATGCCACGCAGGCGGAGCTCGCGGAGAAAGTTGGTGTGTCGGCGGCGGCCGTCGGAACCCGGGTGAGCAACATCGATGGAATGGATTGGAAAAACCGGAAGGAAGACGTTAAGAAATTTTTCGGCCATGACGGGGAAGTGGAAGACAAAGAGGAGGATACGGACGAGAAGACCCATTCCAAAGATCGTGAACCGTACGACGAGGAAGTTTCCGAGCAAAAACGGGCCGACGAGCTCGATCAAGAAATCAGCCAGCTGAAGGCTGAAATAGACGAATTATCCGGGAGAGTCGATGTACTTGAGGAATCGGATCAAACCGGTTCAGCAGGGCGTCAATTCGAAAATAGAGAACTGGGACGAAAAGTACTGAAAGTGGCATTTCAGTCCGACGAATTTACTGCGGACGAGGAGAATGAACTGATTGAAACGCTTACGTAGATGCCATCGGGACCCCCGAACGGTGTGGAAAAAAGACGCATGAATGTAATTTTTTCTCCCCAATGTGTCCGAAGCGAAGTTTTTCAAGCCTTTAGTATGTACGTCTCGCGGCGGCGCTCGTGTACATCAGTTTGAAATTTATTTACGGCGTCCCATCCGTGTCGGGGGTGTTCTTCTTATTCTCGACCTGAAACTTCCATCTGGATTTCATTTCTCCGTTGATCGTAAAACCGAATTCGTACGTGCCGGGTTGCTCGATCTCGAACTGAAACGGAATGGTGAATTTGGCCCGGCCCCCTCCTTCCGGCACGGTGAATTCGCCGTCGACGTCCGGTGCAATCCGTGAGCCGCCCCGGTTAATGACGGATAATGAAAATGAATGTTCCCCGGTCTCGTGGGGATCGGACTGAATCATGACCACCAGATGTCCGCTGACCGGAATGGATTCTTCCTCCGGTGCGCGGAACCGTTCAACACCCGCCCGGACGGCCGTAAACGTGTTGTCCTGGTGAAATGTTACGTGTTCGGCTGCGAAAATATGTACTTTCATGGCTTTGATCGATCTGTGAAAAGCTGATTCACTCTATCCCCGGTTCATATCGTAGCGTGATTCGACGAACGTTAAAATGGAATTTATCGAACAGGGCTTTAGATTTTATATATCGGGTCTTCTCCACCTCTCAGAGACGGCTAAAAAAACATCGCAACGACAGCGAACGAACAGTGATCGAGTTGAGAGGGAGGGAGCGGGGTTGACCGCAGCCGTCGTGGAACAAGAAGGCCTGACATTACCAAACCGGATGGACCCCTCATGATCGTGTTTCTTGTTACGAAACGCCTGTGGCGGTACGCCTGCATCAAAACCGCCTTATTCGGGATATTTCCATCCTCTCTCCTGAAAATCGAACCGTTTAACTGAGGCGGCCGTTATTCCGCACTCAGCCGAAGTCCGTGCAAAATCGGATGAACTTCCGTTCTAACTGGAATCGAAGGCGTATAAATAAATAATAATTTGACACAGGTCAAAAAGTTAATGTTTATGTTTTGAATATATTGCACTTGATCGGCATTACATTTCGCAGGAACCCTTGAAATGACTCGAAAAATGGGCTTCTGAGGCTCGCGGTACTTTCAGATCCGGTCCAATTAATCATGTAATCTTCATCGTGTCCGTTTCTGACTCTCCCCGGGCCATAATGGCATCCCAATCCTCCGCACTGTAATCGCGGGCTACGGCTCGAACCGTCTCCTTCACCGTAGATCGCACGGTTTCCTCCTCCGAAAACTCCTTTGTAAAGGTGTCCTTCATGGGGTCCACAGGGGCCCACCCGTGTTCCATCATACCGTCCCGAAACCCCTCTTTTGTTCGTTTTGATTCATTGTGCAAACTGACGACAAGCAGTACGTTTTCCATGATTCCTGTTTTGACAAATTGAGAGAAATGAACATGCACACCCCACCTCGTTCGGTCGATGGACTAAAAATCCTCCGGTTTTTGGTTGGACACCTGCAGCACCGCGTTCCCCTGCTTGATCCCGACTTCGTTCGCGGCGCGGCGAACATCCGTTTTTGCCCGTTCCCCCGGGTTTTCATCTATCCGCTTCCCCCAGGCGGCCGCATCCGATATTTCACGGTTCCAATCTCGCTCTTTCATCTCGCTGGCAAATTCACGGCGCCGGATCTGACCGAGGTCCTTCCGGAAGTTAACGGAGATCAATACAAACTGTTTCATATCATCCTCTGATCAACGTATGAAAAGTTAAATTCTAAGAAACTCATAAAAACCACATTCGACAAGAAAGGGACCTTGAAGGGCCATTGTTCAGAATCGTGACAAAGTCCTTTCGATTCACGGACCGGAAGAGATCGAACCGGGTCCTGTTCCTGTAACGAACCAAAAAGACCTGCTTTCTCGACACCTCCTCTCATCAACTTACCTCCACAGTACCAGAGACAGCACATACACGGTATACGCAATCAGGAACCCGAAAGCTTCCAGGCGATTCAGTTTGTTTCCTGTCCCCAGATACGTGACCAGAACCACAAGCAGCGTTGCGATGGCGAGAATCAATAGATCCAGGTTATACGCCGCTTCGTACGGTAACGGTGAGATGAAACCACAGACGGCTGAAACCTCCCTGCTTCGCCGCTACAACCACAATTGATGCGGCGTGATTTCGCAGGCAATGCCGCCGGCGCATTGCTGAAAACAACAGCCCCGACTGACGGGCCGGGTGAGGTGTACCTCGTTCAGACGACACGAGTTACACGGAATAGCGTTGTCAACTCATCCCCGGCTATGCACTGTCGACGTGCGGAGAATACCGCGCGCTTCCAGCTACTCGTTTCGTTGGCATCGCGGGAGGTTCAACCATCTCCTGGCCCACGTATGCACCGGTTACGGAAAATCAGAACGTGCAGAGGCAGACCGGGGCGCCCATCTTACAGGACGTTTCCCGATCCGCAATCAAACTCGGAATGTGTGCACGGCGCAACAGGAAATTCAGGGTTATCTCGTCTTCTTTTTCGTTTCCTTTTCAGCCCCTTCCTTTTCAACACCGTTAATGGCGGATTTAACCGTTTCACGTGGCAGCGAAGCGGTCGACAGAAGGGCTTTTTTGACCGTACTTGCCGCTTCCGAACCAATCTTATTGGCGGCACGGATTGCACCCACCGTTGCTTTCGTAACCGCTTTCGTCGTGTCCACGCCCGCGTTTTTAGCCGCTTCAAGTGCTCCTTCCACGGCACCAACCGCCACGTTCCCGACGTCGGCTCCGATGTTCGACGCAGCGGAAATGGCCGAACTAACCGCGCTCTCGGTGACCGTAAGCACATCGCCCCCGGCGTCCGAAACTCCTTTAATTACGCCGTGAACCGTTTCTTTTGCTACCTTCGCAACGGAGGCTCCCACATTTTTCGTACTCTCGATGGCCCCTTCCACAACTGAAGAAACCGTTTCTAAACCAGTAGAAGTCAGGGTTCCCGCATCCTCCACCGTTCCTTTCACCTGGTTCACCACCGTTTTTCGAATAGCGGTGAGTACGTCATCAGCCCCTTCAATCGCCGAAACAATCGCTTCTTTTTTTTCTCAACAACTTTCTTAATCATAAAAATCTATCCTTTTGAAAAGAAGAAAATGAATTTGCCCGGCCGAACATCAGATGCCACCCTGACCCCGCACAACGTTCCGTAACGAACAGAACGCAACAAGATAGATAAGCAGGCGATTGTAATATCATATAATAAAAGTTTCAAATCAAATTTATAATAGATTCATATTTATCCTGATGTGACGAGGCGATAAAAAATAAACTCCGGGGGAACAGGGGCGAACAATCGGCGGGTCCTGTATGGGTGGTTGGTGTCACTTCCTCATACTCCAAAACGTAAACAGTTTATCGTGATGCCTCCGATACTGCTCCTTCAGCTTCCGGGCTTCCTCGGTCTCCGTCTCGACCATCAGCAATCCCCAGAAATCCCGTTTGATTTTCTGGCGTCGCTTCTTCTGGGAACTGGTATATCCCTCCTGTCAATTAATCTCCTCGTTCAACTGTATCGCTTCACGGAACACCTCTTTCATGCGGGAAGCAAATATTGGTTCACCGCAATCGATGGGGTATTTCAATTCCCTATGCTGGTGGGCCAGACAGATCTGAAACGTCTCCACCGGAGCACTCATCTGCCCACTGTATAAATCCGATTCCCACACCTCCGGCGTTCCCCTCGGCAAACTCTCATCAATCACCGACCCGGCCCTTAATCTACAATCTTGTGATAACTGTAGCGGTCGGTCTCAATCATCCGCTCCCACCAGTTCTCCCCCTCCACCCTCGCTCCCGTCTCATCCGACCCGATCACCTCCGGCTGTTGTACGTGCTTGCGTGTCTTTTCGGCTTCTTCAGTCATTTCATCGGCCATCCGGTTCAACTATTGTCAATCCCTCCCTCGCTTACCTCAAGGCCCAACCAATCCTCAAGAAACGAGACCAATCGATCATACGAAACATGTTGTTCGTGCTTGAGATGCGTCACCAGCCGGTGGATGCGGGGACCAAACATCGCTTTCGGGTCCCATCCGTCCGGGTATCCCGGCATCGTTTACGAAACTACGCCACACTGACGGTCCTGATGTGTTTGTACGGGCGAAGAGGTGAAGTTTTCAGTAGTCTTTCAGTCATACCTACTTCCGAAGAGCACGGAGGGCTTTTCGGGAGTACGCTTTCCATGCGGCCTCTTCTTTTAGAAGCGGGTCATTCACCTGTTGCATCCAGTCCAGCAATTTCGATTTCAGACGATCCACCACCTCCGGGTGCTCGTCGGCGATGTTATTTAACTGTCCGGGATCGCTGGACAGGTCATAAAGCTGGAAGTACGGCCGGGTACCACGGGTTCGAGCACGGCGAATGTGTTTGCCAAACAGCTTTGGATGAACGCGGACCGGATAGGCGACACTGCGTCCCTGAGAATGATACCAGATCAGCTGATACTTCTTCGTTAGCACTGTGCGTGATTCATTGTCTCGTTTCATGTCCCGTGTGTACTGTCCGAACGCGTACCTTCGCGGACCATCCGTTTGATCGCCTCTGATAACCGGCATGAAACTCGTTCCCTGAATTCGATCGGGAATGGATTGACCGATGTAATCCAGAAGTGTTGGAAGCACGTCGACGTTGCTGATCAGCTGATTGAACACGGTTCCGCCGGAGAAGGGCGAATCCGGCTGGTAGGCAATGAGGGGTACTTCAAGACCGGCCCGGCGACAGGTCCACTTCGCTCCGGGATACGGAATGCCGTGCTCTGAAGTAAACAGAATCAGCGTGTTATCGGATTCAGGACTCTCCTCGATGGCCTCGATGATCCGGCCGACCTGTTTGTCCAGGAAACGAACGTCCGCCTGGAATCTGGCGAGGTCTTTCTTCATGGTTTCCGTCGGTTTAAGGAACGGCGGCACGTACAGTCCATGTTCACGATCAGTGCCGCGATCAAACGGACGGTGCGTTTCCTGAAAGCCGACTTTCGCGAAAAAAGGAGACGAATTAGTTTCATCGTCATGCAAAAGGGGTTCCAGCGCAGAGGGTGCTTTGTATTGCCCGGCTAATTTTTTATCGTACCCAAGGCGACCGGGGGACTCTCCGAGATGGCTGAGACCGATCAGGTACGTCTCGTAGCCCGCTGATCGGAAATGCTGTGCGGTGTGCCGTTCGTCGTCGTTCAGCGACCACCACCAGGGAGAATGAGACAGGCCCATGAGTCCATTACTCTGCGGATATCGCCCGGTATGCAAACTGGCCCGTCCGGGTGTACAGACGCCGGATGTGGAATACATGTTTTTGAATCGGACGCCTCGCTCTGCAAGCCCATCGATTTCCGGAGTGTGTACTTCGTCCACCCCGTAGGCACCCACGTGTTGCCCGAGGTCATGAGTGACGATCATCACGATATTGGGCGGGGATGTTGTTTCCTGAGAGGCCGTATCCCGGACGCCGAGCGGACCGAGAATAATCACGCAGACAAATAGAACAGGGAGGAAACGTTTCATGACCAGCTCCATAGATATTAAAAACATTTTTTTAGCAAATCATCTTAGGTATTATAGAAGAAACAGATGCTTTTGAAACAGAAAATAATTACCACATGACTGGGCCTTCCGGGCTGGTGGGCGATGATCGGCATGAATACCGGAGAACCATTTTTACACCATTCCTGATTTTATAGGACCGGATCGGTCGGTCCCGTTCCTCCGTGATACAACATGTATTATGACACCGGAGATCACCGTACGACCTTACCAGTTGATCCCCACGTATCCGGCAATACTGTCATTCAACGGGATG
This sequence comes from uncultured Planctomycetia bacterium, assembly GCA_964466525.1. GTDB lineage: Bacteria > Planctomycetota > MHYJ01 > CAYXQY01 > CAYXQY01 > CAYXQY01. Next base: position 2,649 of record CAYXQY010000026.1, on the reverse strand, counting down.
TGTGGGCGTCAGGTCGGTCAAAATCAAAGGTTCCCCACATAGAAAACGGTTAAAACGAAAACGACGAAATAGGAGGTGGTTCGCTGATCTGTTTGGGGAGGATAAAGGCGTATGCAAGAAGCGGGCATTTGAAAGGAGGGCACCGAAGTATACCAGGAAAATCACGACAAATGGATTTGCAGGCTGTGAGGTGACCTATTCGTCATTTCGAGAAATGTCCAGCGACCGCAGCCGGTTCAGGGCGGCGGCCACTTCAAGAGGGCGAGGGGCCGCGTAATTTCCGGGATGAAAGGGAATCATCTCGTGTAAATTACCCTGATTGAGTTCGTCCCGAACGCGTATGAGTGCCGTGCGTACGGTCGTTTCCCCGTCGAAGTACTCTTTCGCCATATGAAAGATAATGGAACCGATGCTTCGTACCTGTGGTTTTTCGGTGATCTGGTGCACGCCGGATAGATGAATCTCATCTTCCCCAAACTGAATCGTCTTCGCGTCGTGCATTTTTATTTTGACCTTGCCCCCACCGCCCCTGCGCGGATTGATGCTATCCGGGTCCGGACACCGGTGATGAATATCCCCGAAGGACGATAGATGATCACGGTCCCGATCTCGGGGGAGGTCCTCCGATATTTCACGTGCGCGGTCGGTGACATCCTTCGGTTCGTACGCGTCCATCATGATCACGTGATCCGCTACGTCGAAAAAGTCGCCCGATCCTCCCATCACCATGATCACGGACGTGTCGTGTTCTTTGTATAACTGCTGAATCCGATCAATCAGCGGCGTAATCGGTTCTTTGTCGCGGGCAACAAGTTGCTGCATGCGGTCGTCCCGAACCATAAAATTGGTGGCCGAGATGTCCTCGTCAATCAACAGGGCGCTGGCTCCCGCTTCCAGCGGCTCCATGATGTTCGTTGCCTGAGAGGTCGAGCCGGACGCGTCCGGAGTGCTGAATTCCTGTGTGTCGACACCGGATGGGACGTTATTGATAAACGGACTGATGTCCACACTGGACACCGACCGGCCGTCTTCGGCTCGATTGACCACCGCTTCGGGCACAGTCACGACGTATTCCCGACCGTCGCCGGGCACGTGGTCGTAAACGCCGTGGGCAACGGCGTTCAGCAGGGTGGACTTTCCGTGGTACCCCCCGCCGACAATCAGTGTAATGCCCTCGGGGATGCCCATTCCCCGTACTTTATCCCGGTTGGGAGGGGAAAACTCGACCTCGAGGGAATCGGGGGAAACGAATGGAATAACGTCCTCCTTCATCGGTCGGTCCCCCGCACCGCTTTCGCGAGGAAGCCGGGCATCGTCGGCAATAAACGCGATCAGGTCCCGATCCGGCAGCTGATCCCGTATCCACGCGGCGTTCTCCACCATGTCCACGTGTTCTCGAACCTCCTGTTCCGGGAGGTTTTTCCACACGAGGGATTGTTTAATCACCGGATCCAGTTCCTCCTGAATCATCACACGGGCCTGCACGGCACTCATGACCGTACGTCCCTTTGCGGGCAGCCCGACGGAAAATCGAGCTTCGATAAATCCCGTTTTCACGTACATCACCGTTCGATCCAGCACCGCCTGACCGAAATCAACCATGCGCATCATCCCGCTCTTTCCGCTTCCCCGGTGTCCGTCGGCGAGTTCGTCCATTTTCTGTGCCATCCGGCGCGTTAGATAATCCTCAAGCGCCCGGCTTCGAGCGTCGTTGGAACAAAGGTCCCTCGGAAACGCCGCACGGTCCATGTCGATGCGTACCCGGAAGTTGCTCGGCGCCGCGTAAGGATCGCCCTGGACGTAATCCACGAAAAGTTCGTAGTCGGAAAATTCGTACCCACCTTTGATTTCTCTGTAGGCACCGTACCCGCTTCCGTCGATTTCCTCGAAAATATTGAACAGGTCTTCGTTTGTGTTTATCTCGGGTTCGTTACACGGTTAACAGTGGTCAAATCACTCAGGTTATTGCTTCACAGGCCTGTAGCATACTGAATATTATAACAGATTGTTATAAAGACCGGAGATCGAATCCAGCTGGTGCATACATGGAACATCCTGTCATTTGTAACCGGTAAAAAATCCGTGGCATACCGGGGACGAAAGCCAGGGTGCAGGCGGATCTTCTGGTCGTCCCATTTAATGACTTTCCGCAGCTCATCCGGGGAGGCGATCAGTTGAAATCCCCGCCGAACCTGAATATTCCCCGGGTTCGGCAGGAGTTCCGGGGGCTATAGGTCAGGAGAAAGCTTATGCTGAAACCTGTTACCACAGCGATCCGTTCTGAGGGGGTTGATCGGATTCAATACCCGGAGGTTACGTAGCGGTCCGTAGCTCAGTTGGTCGGCCGTGAACTGTGTAACAAAGTCAGGGGGGATTCAAACCGAAAGAGATCTTACAGAACGGGGTTTCCCCGGCGTCGTAACCGGCTTTCGGGGACTTACACGTGGTCAAGGTCGCCCCGGAGTTTGCCGGGTAATTCTTCTTCCACGTGATCGACGATCCGTTTCATCCAGGACGTGACCTGTTTTCGTTCCAGCGTTCCCTGACTGGAACGGAACACCAGTCGCACGGCAACGCTTTTCTTTCCTTCACCAATCTCTTCCCCCCTGAAGACGTCAAACATGTCCACGTCTTCCAGTTCACCGGGAC
>CAYXQY010000025.1:10805-32016 GCA_964466525.1 uncultured Planctomycetia bacterium | reverse complement strand
TTTGGCGTATAACGGCGTTATTTCTCGTCGACAATGCGCTCTTTTTCGGCATTGCCTTCTCAAAATGCCTTGTTATACCCCAAAAAGCGGACGCTGAGTACGCACCCCCTTTTTCGGATGGGGTCTAATTAAAACAGACCCTCACGACCTTCTTCCGGACATTCGAGCCGGGATGGAGAAACCTGGAGCGATAGCGAGCGAACGTCGCGGGGGGACAGGTCGGAGACCCGGTTCACAAGGCCCAGGAAGCGATCCCGCTCCGCCCCGTCGATCCAGTGTTCGGTTAACCTGTCGAACTTGTTGAGATAATCTTCGCGATCGAATGCGTAGTCGCTATTGGGATGTGCGTTCGCGACGCGGACCTGATCGGTAATTGTTTCTCCGTTTTTCAACCGAATTTCCACCCGTCCCCCGAACGCTTTCTGCGACGGATCCGGGTGATGATACAGCTCCGTCCAATCGGCGTCTTCGACGGTCCGAATGTTTTGCCACAGTTCGATCGTCTCCGGCCGATGCGACCGCTCGTCGGAATAGCTCGTTTCGTGGTGCCACTCGCCGTCCTCCAGAGCCACCGCGAAAATGTACATGATGCTGTGGTCGAGTGTTTCACGACTCGCGTCCGGGTCGTATTTCTGGGGGTCGTCTGAACCGGAACCGATCACGTTATGTGTATGGTGACTGGTATGGATGACGATCTCGTCGATACGCTTAATATCATCAATTTTCTCTCGCATACGGAAAGCGAGGTCGATAAGGGCCTGAGCCTGGTATTCGGCCGAGTGCTCTTTGGTGTATGACTCCAGGATCATGCGTCGGGGTTCATCGGGATCGGGCAGGGGGACCTGATACGTCGCTTCCGGTCCGTTCAGCATCCAGGCAATCACGCTGTCCTCGCCCTCGTAAATCGGAGACGGCGACCGCTGTCCTCGCATCGCACGATCGATCGCTTCGATGGCCTGTTTCCCCGCGAAACCGGGTGCATAGGCCTTCCAGCTCGAAATGGCTCCTTTTCTGGACTGACGGGTTTGAAAGCTGACGTGAACGGCCTGCTGTACCGCCTGATAAATCGTTTCCGTCGGTAAATCCAGCAGCGCACCAATGCCGACCGCCGCCGCCGGACACAGGTGCGCGATGTGATCGATTTTGTGTTCATGAAGGCAGATGCCTTTGGTCAAAGCAATATGGACTTCGTACGCGGCGAGTAAGCCACGGATAAGGTCTTTGCCGTGGCATCCCTGTTGTTGAGCGACTGCAATCACCGGGGGGATGTTGTCGGCGGGATGCGCATAATCGGCTGCGAGGAAGGTGTCGTGGAAGTCCAGTTCGCGAACGGCGACACCTCGAGCCCATGCAGCCCATTCCGGGCTCACGCCGAATTCGCCGGACGCTCCCACCAGGGCCGCACCCGGCGTGCTCGGATGAGCCAGCGCCTGATGCCGGGCTGCAGCTACGGGCGGCCGGTTCAGGGCGGCCGTCGAGACGGCCGCGTTGTCAATGATGCGGTTCTTGAGCGTTTCCAGCGCGTCGGAATCGACGGGAGGATCGTCGGAACCAACCCGGGCGAGACGCCAGGCGAGCTGCTTCTCCTTCGGAAGGGGCTCATCCGCTGAATAGGTTCGTACGGCATATTCTTTCATTTGTATGCACCGGGTCTTTCGAACCGAAACGGAACGTCGGAATTTGTTTGTACGGGAAAAGAACGATTCACAGGAAAGACGGCTGTGTAAAAAACGATCATGGGTAAAACTTTCTCTCCCCCGGCATCGACTCGTTTCATTTTATGGGGTAAGAGATATATAGCAAGTGATTCTGATGGATCCAGGGATGTAGCGGTCTTGTTCGTCCTCCGGTCCGGGGCGCCGGTGATTTCGATGACGACAACTCGTGAGGAATGATCGGACCCGTCCCGTAGATGAGCAAGTATCTCGCCCGTTCCGGTCATCAGGTCCACGACGACCTCCCCGTCCGAAAGCGAAATGTGGTTGGTGCACTGTTCTCGTCATCGCTAGGCAAAACCGAAGGACGCAACGGCAGTTCCGGACCCCGCGGGTGTCGGCCATCGAATCAATGAGGTCCGCAGCAAACGCCGTAGCGTCCGTTTTGAGAAGGGGCTTTGCTCCGGGAAGATAACGTCGTCCTGCCTGTTCCTAATCGTTCAATCGTATCAACTGTACCGCATTCACGGTCACGTACTGCTCCGTGTCGGTGTTTGAAACGATCAAGCGTGCCGGTTTCTCCGGCGAAAACGAATACCGTCCAATCGGCTCAAATAACCCCCGCACCTCCGGTTCACGGGTCTGGTCGAGCGTTTCCCTGGAGGTTCCATCAGCATGCCGGATAAGAACCGGAACGTTCCGTGCCCGATTCTGGTGTGCGGGATACGCCAGTTGAAGTTCATAACGGCCGGGTTCCCGCACCGGAAGCTCAAACACGATTCTTTTCTTGCCTTTTCCCGAATTTCCGTCGTGATAGTATCCGTCGCCGAGAAACGGACGTATACTTTGACTGCGTTCCCATTCGCCAATTTGTCTCGCATCGTCCACGACCATGACCCTTCCGGAAAACTCGTTCTGATCCAGCGGTTCATTTCCCAGATACAGCTCCTGATCGTCTGCCTCCAGTTGCTTCCTGAGTTGATCGTAGCCCACGTCCTGAACCGCTCCGCCTTCCTGGATCGTTCGCACCGCAGCGGCGCCGGCCGACTGCCCCAGCACCATGAACACCGGCTCCATGCGAATGGAACCGAACGCGATATGCGAGGCCGAAAGGCAGACGGGAACAAGAAGATTTTTGCTTTCGGATTTTCGGGGTGTTATGGCATGATACGAAATTGAATACGGTTTGCTGTTTTTAATGAGAAACCCGTCCTTTCGCATGTGTCCATCCCCGTTCACGTACCGCCGCACCGTGTGGGAATCCATGTTATACGAGCCCATGCCGATCGACTTGTCGACGTTTCGTTTTCCCTCGCAGTTCGCCTGCGTCATGACATACTCCCCGATCATACGCCGCGCTTCCCGAACGTAAAGCTCGTACGGCCAGTGGTCGTTGTCCGTGTATTCGTCTTTCGCGTACCCCCATTGCCTCATTTCCTCGCGCACATGATCGGGCACGCGCTCGTCGTTTGCCAGGAACCAGAACAGGCCCTGGATGTGTTGCTTATGCTCCTCCTCGATCCGTTCGCGCTGCCTGTAACTTCCGTCGGGATAATTGTAATTTCCTCCCACGTAATCCGTGGACATGGCGCTATACCCCCAGTTATTGATGTCGGTCTTCCCGCCGGGCATTGAACTGATAATCATGAAATCACGAAGTTCCAGTTTGTCCCCTCTGTTTCCCCTTTTACCGGGGAAATGGTCCTGTTCTTTAAGTTTCTCGATCTCGCGTGCAAGCAGTTCGTAATCCGCTGCCCTGTATCCCGGCGGCTTCGTCAGGTCCACCCTGTTTCCCTTCCGTTTCGTCAGCGTAAGACGGTAGTTGTACGCCTGTACTCCGTCGTCTCCTCGTCCCTCTTCCGGCAGCGGGGTTTCGCTCTGCACGCCCGGTAACAATCCGGACGAGGGTGTACCCGGTCTTACGTAGGGATCAACGTTTACGCGCAGGTATTTTTCACTTTTGTGCGTGCCGGCCAGTGATTCACCGTATTTCTCCTTCGATTCCCGGCCGATGGTGTAGGTGACCCCGGCGGCCGCCATCAGATCGCCCACGTAGGTCGCGTCGATGAAAACCCGGCCACGAAACGTGCGCCCGGATTCCATGGTGATGGTTCTGATTGTGTCTTTTTTCTGTCTGACTCCACCTCCGGATCGATCCAGTCGTTCCCCGCGAACGGTTTCGACGCCTGCCTGTTGAACCATCCGTTCGAACACCTGTTCGGCCACGTGCGGTTCGAATGTATACTTCTCCTTTCCTGTGCCGTATCTGGCTCCAACACGTCTGTAAAACTCCTCGGCAAGACCACCGATTGTCTCTGTATTTCCGGTGTCGGTCCTGCCCAGCCCGCTTGAGGTCATCCCCCCCAGATGCCCGCCGGGCTCAATCAAAACAACCTCTTTCCCCATTCGTGCCGCCTGTACCGCTGCCGTGACCCCGGCCGACGTTCCACCGTAGACCACAACGTCAAACTCCGAGTACTTCGTGTTTCCCTTTTTCGACTGCTGAGCGTCCGTCCGGAAACTGGATGCAACAAGCATGAGGGTGATGATCATGACCGCACTCATTGCACGATTTACATATGTGTTACTCGTCTTCGTAGAGATCATATGGCTGTCCACGAATTTTGATTTCAAAGGAACACCTGTGAGCAACGCACAATTCCCCCCCCTTCATTAACAGTACGCCATGAGTGCGATGAATAAAAGAGATCTTAATTACTTACCTATTTGTGAAGAACTCGGGAGCGCCGGCATCTCTGCCGGCAAAATAAAGTAGGAACCTTCTTTTCGGAACAAATAGGTGAGTAATTACAAGAGGTCTTACCCGGAAGGGAATTACGGGGGAAATTGATCTGAACCGGGTGTCGTTATGTCGGGATTGGATGGAAGATTTACATGGGTGCCCGTGGTATGAAATCGTCTTTGGAACTCGTCCGGCACATTGTATTTCGGGAAAGCCACCCCGAACGCATGCATATTTGTCCGGACGATTCACATAGGCAGCAGATACGTTTTGAAATCACCGGGCAGCACGGTTCAGCACTTTACAAACCAGCTCCGCTCATCCTTCGTGAGCTCCACCGGAGGCGGAGCTTCACCTCTATTTCGGAGTTGAACCGTCGACACAACAGTGAACACGTTGATTTATACGTCGAAACCTGCCTAAAATGAATTTCCTTTCGCTGACCGTGCCTTACGCACCTCTGGAGGTCCGTATGCAAGATTGGGTCATCCTGTTTCTCTGCGGGGGGGGAACCCTGGTGATTTCGTTTTTCTGCTCGATGTGGGAGGCGGCCCTGTATGCCGTCTCGAAGAGCAGGGTTGAGGTCCTCAAGAAATCCGGGGCTCGTTCCGGAAAGAAACTGGCGCAGCTTCGCGAGAATATCGGGGAGCCCATTGCGGCCATTCTGATACTGAACACCATCTCTCACACAGGGGGGGCCGCGGGGGTCGGTGCCGCTTCGGCCAACATCGCTTCGGGCTACCTGTCGATGTCCCAATCCTGGGTGGTCGGGATATCGAGTGCGATTTTTACCCTTCTGATCCTGTTCCTTTCCGAAATTATCCCAAAAACCATCGGGGTGAGCTACGCGAACACGATCGCTCCCTTATCCGCTTATCCCATTCAGTGGACCATCTGGAGCCTGTACCCGATCGTGAAGGTGTGTCAGCTGCTGACAAACGCGTTCTCGTCCGGAGAGGATCCGGGGCGCGTCACCGAGGAGGAGCTGCATGCCCTGGCCCAGACCAGCGCAAAAACGGGGACCCTTCTCCGTGAGGAGGCGCGCTGGGTCAGAAACGTGCTCGAACTGGATGAAACCCATGCCGCCGACATCATGACCCCCCGGACGGTGATGTTCATCAAGGACAGCAACGAGACGATCGAATCGCTCCGCGAGGAAGCGTCCGACTGGATCTATTCCCGTATTCCGATTGCGCCCGACGAAAACCCGGACGAAATCGAAGGCATTGTCATGAGAAGGGAGGTGCTGGAGGTGCTTGCCGAGGGGGACACGGACCAACCGCTTCGGTCTCTGAAACGCGACGTGTACTTCGTGGACGAGGATGAACCACTGCACAGTCTCCTGCAAACATCCGTCACCAAACGTCAGCACCTGTTTGTCGTTCGTGATGACTACGGAGGCGTTGCCGGCATCGTAACCCTTGAGGACGTTTTTGAAGAAATTATCGGCCAGGAAATCATGGATGAAACGGACCGGCACGCGGACCTCCAGAACCTGGCCCGCCTCATATACAAAGGTAAGGAAGACACGGCCCGGACGGCGTCCGAACCGTCCGGTGCTCCGGACACACCACCGGAACAATCCGTCTCCCCCTCCGATCAACCGCCGGCCGCGGATCAGATGTCGGAGGTGGAGGAATCCGTTCAGAATGCGTCCGAACGGCCGGAGGATTCGGTTTGATCCCTCTCATTTTTGAACCAGACCAACGGGGCACTGCAGCCGTCGTTCGGTTCCCGTTTGCGGGCTGGTTTCACCTGTAATCCCGGCCGATCAGTTTCTATAATTCAAGAAGACTGCTGGTAATTACTCACCTATTTGTGAAGAATCCGGGAGCGCCGGCATCTCTGCCGGCAAAATAAAGTAGAAACCTTCTTTCGGAACAAATAGGTGAGTAATTACGATTGCTGAAAAATCCGCGCAACTCGTTTTGTATCAGAAATATCGTATGCAATTGGAATCCCTGGGCGATTCCGGATTTCCGCCGAAGTACTTTCGGCTTCGCCTGCGAATCCGCGCACTACGCTGAACCGAATTGCATGCTACTGATAAAGCGGGGGTTTTTCAGCAGTTTCCAGGACCGTTTCGTTCCCGTTCAGTTTTTCGAAAGGAGTGTAACCGTTGGAAAAATTTGTTATTGAAGGTGGAATCCGCCTCGAGGGTCGCGTTCGAAACTCCGGCGCGAAAAACTGCGTCCTGCTCCTCATGGCCGCCACCCTGCTGACCGAAGAGGACTGCGTGATCCACAACGTACCGGACCTGCGGGACGTCCACACCCTGACATCCATTCTCGAAAAACTCGGCGTCGACGTGACCCACGAGGATCATACCCTCCGTACGTCGGTCGTCGATACGTCCCCGGTCACGGCCCCGTACGAACTTGTTCGCAAGATGCGGGCTTCGATCTGTGTTCTCGGTCCCCTGCTGGCCCGTCGGGATCGGGCGGAAGTCTCCATGCCCGGGGGATGTGTGATCGGCGTACGGCCGATCGACCTGCACATCAAAGGGCTGCGGGCGCTGAACGCGGACCTGACCGTGGAAGAAGGGTACGTGCGGGGCACCGGGGACGAAATGCGGGGAAACAAGATTTTTCTCGGTGGTCCCTCCGGTTCCACGGTGACGGGCACGGCGAATGTTCTGATGGCCTCCGTGCTGGCCGACGGTCGAACGGTGATCGACGAAGCGGCCTGCGAACCGGAAGTGCAGGCACTGGCCCGTTTTCTAAACCGGATGGGAGCAAACATCAGCGGGATCGGATCGCCCCGGCTCGAAATCGAAGGCGTGGACGAACTGCACGGTGTGGAGTTCGACGCCATACCGGATCGGATCGAGGCGGGCACGTATCTCATCGGGGCGGCCATGACCGGTGGACAGATCACGGTCACGGACACGAACCCGGCCTATCTCGCCGCCCTGATCGATCTGCTTGAAGACCTCGAAATGGACCTTGAGGTGGGCGATGAGGAGATTTCACTGAAAGCACCCCGTCAGTACCCCAGTGCGCGGATTTCCACACAACCGTATCCGGGGTTTCCCACCGACCTGCAGGCACAGATGATGGCCATGCTTTCCATGGGGGATGGCATGAGCGTGATTACCGAAAAGATCTATCCGGATCGCTTTATGCACGTTCCCGAACTGAACCGGATGGGGGCACAGATCCAGAAGGAAGGGGAGACCGCCATTGTACAGGGCGTGGATTTTCTTTCCGGCGCACCGGTCATGGCATCGGACCTGCGGGCCTCTGCCGCCCTCGTCCTCGCGGGGCTGGTGGCACGGGGTGAAACGGAGGTCAAACGGATCTATCACATCGACCGGGGATACGAGGAGATCGAGAAGAAAATCCGTCAGCTCGGTGGCCGCATCGAACGAGCGACCGACGAAGACAATCCGTAGTCGGTACCGCGCCCGAACCGATGGGGTACACCGGTGTTTCCCGGAGATTCATGGGACATTTTTTTCTCGCTCTCGTACTTGCAATTGATCAATCCTCCCGTAAAATATGAAGACAGACTATTACGGGTCTGCCTTCCGTTTTACCGCTCACGGGTGTTCGTTCAGCGACTGATGATTGCTTCCTGTCTGTCGTAACTCGTCCCCGACCGGCTTTCGAATGACCGGAGCCGGGTGGAAAGCGGAACCGACCGCGTACGAAAAGACCCGAAGAAACCGGCGGTGTAGCTCAATGGTAGAGCAAGGGACTCATAAGCCCTGCGTTGAGGGTTCAAATCCCTCCACCGCCACCTTTTTTTTGCCCTGTTCGTCCATTCCCGGGGTCAACGTTTCGAACGAGGAGCCGGACCTGTACCAATTTTTCACATGATTTCCAGTCATCAACCATGCAACGCACACTTCTTCTGATTAAACCCGACGGGGTCCAGCGACAGCTTGCCGGCCGTATCCTGAGCCGGATCGAAGACAAAGGACTGAAGATCGTCGGCCTGAAAATGGTTCACCTCGACCGTGAAACAGCCGAGCAACACTACGCCCCGCACGAGGACAAGCCGTTCTACGAGGACCTGCTGGAATTTATCACGGCAGGCCCGCTCATTGCGGGGGTGCTGGAAGGACCGGAGGCCATACCGGTCACCCGCTCACTTCTCGGCGAGACGTTCGGACAGGAGGCCCGGCCGGGGACCATCCGGGGCGACTTCGGTCAGAGCCGAAGTTTCAACCTCGTGCACGGTTCCGACTCGGAGGCATCCGCGGAGCGAGAAATATCGCTTTTCTTTTCCCCGGAGGAACTGCACGACTACGATCTTCCGAACGATCGCTGGCACTTCACACAGGAAGACGTCGATGCGGCGGAGGAATCGTAAGGCGCTTCTGTATTTTCCCTCCGCCTCTCTCCGGACTCTTGTCTCTTCGAACCGATCCCGTCGGACCCCGGACATCCCGGCTTACACCGGAAAGCCCCCCGTTACCCGTGTTCATCCTCCGTTTGCTCGTCCGACGTTGATCGGAACATCTCTTGATACAGTTTCTGCAGCCGGTTCAGGAATCGGTAGAGCAGGTACAACGAAAACACCCCCACGGCAATCAGCTTCAGTGCATTGTCACGCACGTAATACCCGAACAGCACCATGGCCACGAGCATCAACAGGTATATGAGGGGAAATACGAACAGCAAGATCTTGTTGGCGAGGGAACGTTCGTGGTTCATGATCGGTGCCCGATAACGAAAAGGAACAAGAGGAGTGCGATCATATGCGAGAGTTTCTCCTGTATCAACACGTCAAACGATCAGTCCCGCAGCAAACAGGGCGGAATGTAGCAGTAGCAGCTGACCCGTCTTCGACAGGGACTCGTTCAGTTCGGGCCCCCGGTCCACCGACCAGACGGTTCGCGAGATCGTTACCGCCAGCGGAAGCGAGAGGAGCGGCAGGAGAACTGAGGTCCCGTACCCGTCCCACGCACGCAAACCGAGCCAGACGGGGGCGAAGTACGCGACAAGTAAACACAGCGTGTATTCGATCCGGCTTCCCATTCGTCCAATGAGCACGGCAAGGGTTCGTTTCCCCGCCGCCCGATCCGTCTCAAGGTCCCGCAGGTTGTTGACAACGAGTATCGCCGTGGACAGCAAAGCCGCCGGCAGCCCGGCGATCAGGATGTCCGCCCCCACGTGCTGCGGAAAAACGGTCAGCGGCAGGGTGCCCGTCTGATGAAACATGGCCTGTACGTAATATGTACCCGCCACCGCCACCTCTCCGAAAAATAGAAACACCATCAGATCCCCCAGTGCAAACGAACCGTACGGAAGCGGTCCCCCGGAATACGTGATTCCGCAGAGAATGCCCACCAAACCCACGAGAAGGATCGGAATTCCTCCCACGTACACAAGGTATCCCCCGAGAACAACCGCCAGTCCATACAGGAAGATCATGCCGTTTCGAACCGTTTTGGGGGGGAGGTACCCGGACGCGGTCACCCGTTTAAACCCGATTGAACGGTCGTCGTCCACCCCTTTTTCCGCGTCGAAATAGTCGTTGGCCACGTTCGTTCCCGCCTGTATGAGCATAGCACAGACGGCTGCTACGACCACCGGCACCGGGGCAAACAGGCCATGATGCACACCAAGTCCGGCCCCCACAATCACCGGTGAGACCGCGGCCGGCAGGGTATGCGGCCGAACGGCCATCAGCCATGCCTGCGTCGGTGATACGTGATCGGACGCGTCGTCGGTCAACCCGATCCTCCGCCGTCAAAACGCCGATGCTCCGAAACAAACGAGTCCTCATGTGTCACGGGATGGCCGCCATTGTATCCGGCACCGGAGACATGCTCAATACCGGTCGGATGGATTTCATCAACCACCGATCACCACACGGCGGGATACGGAGTGGGAATCGCCGGTGTATCCGCGGGGGATCGATTCTGATCAGTTGGGTTCTGCAGCGGAATTCTTTTGACACGATTCAGTTTAGATGATAAAGTATTCAAGTGAAAAATAACTCTTATTTTACCGTTAATAACAGACTGGAAAAGGTCGGAATGAAAATGTCTCCTGATGCTTCGACCCATCGGTATGATCTGAACCGGTTGCTGTCTCTGCCCGTCTGTTCGCTTCATCTGCTCTTATTGATGGGTCTGTGTCCGTTCCTGTCCGTCGAGGCTGCGGGTCAATCGTACGAGGAAGTCAAAAGACGATTTCAGAAGTCGTTTTCCTCCTCCAGCATTGACCGGCAATTGAGGGATTTGCGTGAACTTGGAAAGTTCGACCGGAAAGAGGCCTTTGACCTGATTGAAAAAGAAATGTCGAAGATTGCTGTTCGACTCTGGAACATTGAGAGTACGTTTAGACACATTGATCGACAATGGGGCAAGGAACACCAGTGGTCCGATGCGCAGAAGCAGGCAATTCAGATTCATAAGTCCGGACAGCTGGATGAGTTGAAAGAGGTGTACAAAACGGGGGCCCAACAGTTGCGAAACCCGGGAAAGCCGGAGTGGTTACTCTCCCTTGTTCATCGCTGGGGACGAAAAAGCACGAAAATTCATACGATGTATGGGCTGATGAAAGGAAAATTACTCCAACCGCTGAAGAAGATAAAGACCGGGGAGGCCACCCGGTTATTGCTGGATGTGCTCCGGCAGGCCGAGCGATTTCGTACGCACATCAAACAAAAGAAGTCGAAGATCAATCAGGAGCTGTACTCCTACTCCCACGAGAAAAATCTAAAACATGATCACCTGCGAAGACCGTTTTATAAGCGAAATCGTATAACACTTCGGATCAGTGTCATGGACGTACTGCGTCGCCGGATCTATCGTCATCTTTCGAACGTCACCGGGGACGAGTCGATTCAGGTACTCGTCGAATATGGATTAAACTCCCCCAGCCCACAGGTCCGGGCGGCTGCCGCTTACGGAATCGGGTTCAAGAAGGATTCCCGCAGCAAAAACGTACTCGTTGAACAGCTGAAGAACGAAGAGAATTATCGTGTACAGATTGAACTTTTAAAGGCGATCGGCCGAAGGGGCATTCAGTCCGCGGAGGACGTGGTTCAACCCTTTCTTGCCCGGCACCGGACACCGGTCCAGTACGCCGCCGCACACGTACTTGGACGAATTGGGACGATGGATTCAATGTCCGCTCTTATTGATCGAATGGAGGAAGTAAAAAGCGGACGACTATTCCACGAAATCGTTTATTCCCTTTCGTTCATGTCCGGAAAAGCAATTGAACCGAAAACCGGGGAGTGGAGAAGCTGGTGGAAAGACAACAAAGAGAACGCCCTCAATCCCCCGTCCAAACGACGTTTACCGAAGGAAATACGGGAGGAGAATCAACCGAACCGTAAAAGCTCGACGGAATTCTATGGCGTTTCACTGACTTCTAACAATATCATGTTTGTGGTGGATGCTTCGCTGTCCATGGGGAATGCGGCGGACTATACGGGAACGAGGGCGGGGTTCAGGCCTTCGGGCCCCGGTCCGAGGGTTCCTCCGCTGCCCGAAGAGCCGACCAAATGGGACGTGGCAAAAAACCAGTTGATGAAGGCCATCAAGGGATTGGAAGCAAATCAGTTGTTTAACATTACCTTTTTTGCCGGTTTCGTGTCGACCTGGAGCAAGAACCAGATGGTCCCGGCAACGCCGGAGAACAAAAGAAAGGCGTTCAAATTCATCAAAAATGCAAAGCTTGAATGGGCCACCGTCATCTATGAGGCGCTGGAGTACGGGTTTAATTTCGGTCACGTCGGGAAAACCCCCATCGGCGAACAGAAGCAATTGACCTCCCGCATGGCGCAGATGGCACCCGACACCAGCATCCTCCTGTCAGATGGTGCACCGGCATTGGGTCAGTATGATCAAAGGGAAAAATCGGGAGCCATGTTCAATAATATTTTCCAGAAAGTGAATCAGTTGAATCAGTTCCGTTTAATGAAAATCTCCGCAATAAGCCTTGGTCGAAAGAAATTTTTTCAAAAGTTGGTCAACAGGAGCATTTATTATCCGGTTTCAAAAAAGCGTCCGGAGTGGTGGATTCAACCCGGCGTTGCAGTGGGACGTTAACGTTGAGCCGGTTGGCGTCAGTAACACGCGAAACGTAAGAAAACGAGTTCCCGGAAAGCACGTCGTTGTTGCCTGATTTTTTCATTCCATTTGTGTATATCGGCTGATAGACATAGTATAATGAAAAGGAATAGAGGCGGGTAAGAACTTAAAGTGACAGCCTTTCGGAGGTCCAAAAAAATGTTTTCTGCTAATTCCAGCAACAGGTATGACCTGAACCGGTTGATGAATCTCCCTCTCCGTACGTTTTATCTGCTCCTTCTGATTGGTCTTTGTTCGTTCCTTTCCGTTCCGGTTTCCGCTCAATCGTTCGAGGATGTCAAGCAACAGTTTAAGAAGGCATTTTCCTCCTCCAATATTGACCGGCAATTAAAGAGCCTGCGTGACCTTGGAACCTTTGAACGGAAGGAGGCCTTCGAACTTATAGAAAAAAAACTATCGAGGCTGTCCGTTCAACTCTGGAACCTCGAGAGTACACTCCGGACCATTGATCGGGTGAAAGGGAAGAAAAGCCGTTGGTCCGACAAGCAGAAACAGGTCATTCAGATTCACAAGTCCGGACAGCTGGATGAGTTGAAAGAGGTATACAAAACAGGGGTTCAACAGTTGCGAAATCCGGGAAAGCCGGAGTGGTTACTCTCCCTGGTCCATCGCTGGGGACGAAAAAGTACGAGGATTCAGACGATGTATGGGCTGATGAAGGGGAAATTACTCCGGCCACTGAAGGATATGAAGACCGGGAAGGCCACCCGGTTACTGCTGGATGTGCTGCGGCAGACCGAGCGTTTTCGAAGACACTTCAAACAGAGGAAGTCGAAGGTCAATCAGAAACTGCACTCGTACTCCCACGAGAAAAATCTGAGGCGATATCACCTGCGAGAACCCGTTTATCAACGCAATCATTTTACGCTGCGGATCAGTATCATGGATGTGCTGCGTCGCCGGATTTACAGACATCTTTCCGGCGTCTCCGGGGACGAGTCGACAGGGGTGCTGATCGAACACGGACTGAACTCCCCCAGCCACCAGGTACGAGCAGCTGCCGCTTACGGATTGGGGTTCAAAAAAGATTCCCGGAGCAAAAATGTACTGGTTGAGCATTTAAAAAAGGAGAAGGACTACCGGGTACAGATCGAACTGTTGCGGGCGATCGGACGAAGGGGCATGCAGTCCTCTGAAGACGTGGTTCAAAAATTTCTTGAACAACATCGAACACCGGTACAATACGCCGCCGCACATGTGCTCGGGAAGATCGGAACAATGGATTCGGTGTCCGCCCTGATCGACCGAATGGAAGAGGTAAAAAGCGGGCGACTCTTCCACGAAATCGCTTATTCCCTGTCGATCATGTCCGGAAAAGCAATTGAGGCGAAAGCCGAGGAATGGAGAAGTTGGTGGAAGGACAACCAAGGGAGCTCACTCGCCGCCCCCTCCAAACGGAAACTTCCGAAGGAAATACGAGAGGAGAAGCAACCGAACCGCCGGAGTTCGACGGAATTCTATGGCGTGTCACTGGCCTCCAACAATATCATGTTTGTGGTGGATGCCTCGCTCTCGATGAATAATAAAGCGGAGTTTACAGGTACGAGTGGCGGGTTCAGGCCTTCGGGTCCCGGTCCAAAAATTCCCCCCCTCCCTGAAGAACCGACAAGATGGGACGTGGCAAAGAACCAGATGATGAAGGCCATCAAGGGATTGGAAGCAAATCAGATGTTTAACATTACCTTTTTTGCCGGTTTTGTGTCGACCTGGAACAAAAAACGGATGGTGCCGGCCACGCCGAACAACAAACGAAAAGCGTTCAAATTCATCAAAAATGCAAAGCTTGAATGGGCCACCGTCATCTATGAGGGACTGGAAATTGCATTTAATTTTGGTCAGGTGGGGCGGACACCCATCGGTGAACAGAAACAACTGACGTCCCGCATGACACAGCTGGCGCCCGATACCATGATCCTCCTGTCGGATGGCGCCCCGCATATGGGCCAGTATGATTTAAACAAAAAAACAGGCTCCATGTTTAATAATATTTATCAGCGGGTGAATTTTCTGAATCAGTTCCGTTTGATGAAAATCTCCGCAATCAGCCTTGGTCGAAAGAAATTCTTTCAAAAGTTGGTAAACAGGAGTATCTATTATCCGGTTCCAAAAAAGCGTCCGGAGTGGTGGATTCAGCCCGGGGTTGCAGTGGGACGTTAACAGTGGTGCCGGTTGGCGTTTGAAACACACGGGGAGCGCAAGAAAACGAGTTCCCGGAAAGCACGTCGTTGATCCTCCGCGTGACTGTAGGTGTTCCGACGAGAAGCAATTGACCGAGTCGTTCAGGCCATTCTCTCCCAACCGGATACGGTGGTTTCCGCTTACCGGCACGGTGTGATGTTCCGTCAATCCACTGGCGTCATGGACTGAGGAGAACGGCTGAACAGCGTCACGTCAAGGAAAAACTTGAAGAATGCTACTTTCATCCCGTATACTATCCTCGTTATTGTTTCTTCATCAGGGAGCTTCAACTCAAAGGATCTCGCCGATCAATTGATGACGTTACCGAGAACCATTCATGGATAATCAAACGTTCTGTCGAAACGTTCTAATCCTTCAAACAACCCCTGTTCTACTACTTGTCGTTGGACTTCTCGTTTCTATCGGATCGACCCTCTACGCCCAGCCGGATCGGTCCGCTCCGAACACACTCACGCAGGAGGAAAAGAGCAACGGCTGGCAGTTGCTGTTTGACGGGAAAAGCCTGAACGGCTGGAAAAGCTGGAAGACCAAAAAACCGTTGAAGCCGGGCGAGTGGCAGGTGAAAAACGGTGCAATCACGCTGACGGATTCCGGGGGAGGGGACATCTACACAGCGCGTGGATTCAAAAACTTCATTTTCAAAATTGAGTTTCGCACAACCGGGAACAGCGGAATTTTCTTTCGAGTCAATCCCGACTACGACGGAGCCATCTGGCACTACGCCCCCGAAATACAGGTTCTGGATGACGGTCCGGAGGCTACCGGTAAACATTCCGCAGGTGCTTTATACGATCTTTATCCATTTCCCACGGATACCAAAAAGATGCGTCCGAACGGATGGAATCAGCTGGTCATCCGGATCCGAGATAACAGGTACACTCACTGGTTCAACGGTCAGAAAGTGACGCAGGTGGTAATCGGAAGCGACGAGTGGAACCGTCGGATTAAAAACAGCAAGTTTGACCTCGATATCTTCGGAAAGAAGGAAAAAGGCCATTTTGGCCTGCAGGATCACGGTCATAAGGTGCAATTCCGGAACATCAAAGTAAAACCGCTTTCGTCCTCGAACTAACCATTCGATCTACAGATTTCTGACCGAGTGTGTACCGGTTTCCCTCCCGCTTCCCACCGCGTGCCAGAAATGCAATGTACCATGCCGTGCTTTGCCCGGATGAAGGGCGACGAAACGATGCTCTCCACAGGGCACAACCGGTGAGGGCCTCCCACATGGCTGACAGCGAAGAAACGAAACGGGAACTTCAGACCCTGAATGAGATCAGCATCGCACTGTCCTCCGAGCGATCTCTGGATGCGCTGCTGGACCGGATCGTTCGCGAAGCCATGAACCTCACCTACGCGGAAGGCGGAAGTCTGTACGTGGTCGAGGAGGATCGGCTCCAGTTTGCCGTCACACGAAATGATCCCCTCAATATGTATGCTCGACCGATCGAGGACGAGAGTGTCGATCACACCCTTCCGATCTCGGCTGACAGCATCTCCGGTTTTGTAGCAAAGACCGGTGAAATGGTTCAAATTTCCGATGCTTACGATTTACCGGACGACGCGCCATACGCCTTTGATCCCGGTTTCGACGAGGAACACGGGTATCGCACAGAGTCCCTGATCGGGGTTCCACTACACGTCAGGAACGAGGATGTACTCGGTGTGCTTCTGCTCGTCAACGCCCGGGATGGGAACGGGAACGTGACAGCCTTTCCGGAGGAAAAGACCCAGCTCATTCGTTCACTTGCATCGCAGGCCGGCGTCGCCCTCCGGAACGCCCAACTGAATAAGGAATTGAAGGATTCTTACCTTGATTCCATCCAGCGTCTTTCACTCGCTGCCGAGTACAAGGACCCGGACACGGCGGACCATATCCGGCGCATGAGCCATTATTCCCGGCGGCTGGTGCGGGAGCTGGGCTGGAACGAGGAACGGGCTGACCGGATGCTTTACGCCAGTCCCATGCACGACATCGGGAAAATCGGTGTGCCGGACCGGATTCTGCAGAAAAAGGGGTCACTGACCGACGAGGAGTTTGAACAGATCAAAGAACACACCACGATCGGCCATCGAATCCTGAGTGGTTCGGACAGTGAAATCATGAAACTTTCCGCCGAAATCGCGCTCACCCACCATGAAAAATGGGATGGAACCGGTTATCCTGAAGGGTTGTCCGGCGATGAGATCCCGCTTCCGGGTCGGGTGGTTGCCATTGCGGACGTCTTTGACGCGCTGACCTCCGCACGTCCGTACAAAGACACCTTTTCCGTCGAAAAGTCCATTGACATCATACGTGGGGATAGCGGTTATCACTTCGACCCGGAGGTCGTGGATGCGTTCAATGCCTGCCTGGAAGACCTTCTGAACATCATGAACACGTTCGACGGTTCGCAGGACTCGTAATTTTTCCGGTACGCTGCGGAAATTCATACGGTGCCCGCTATCAGGTTGACGCCCTGCCCCTCGCCCCGAGTCGAGCCGGTCCGAACGATCCGGTCAAAAATGCCAGGGAACGTCGTCGAAATCAGGCTCCCGGTTTTCCGTGAAGGCATCCCGTCCCTCCTGCGCTTCGTCCGTCATGTACAGCAGACGTGTGGCTTCCCCGGAAAACTGCTGAAAACCGCTCTGCCCGTCCATGTCCGCATTGAAGGCCAGTTTGAGGCACCGGATCGCGGTGGGGCTCTTCGAACAGATCCGTTCGGCCCAGTCCAGTGCAACCGTCTCCAGTTGTTCGTGCGGAACGGCTTCGTTGGCAAGCCCCATGTCCACGGCTTCCTCCGCGCTATAGGTCTTGCCAAGGAAAAAAATCTCCCGAGCTTTTTTCTGGCCGACCTGCCGGGCGAGGGTCTGCGCTCCGAATCCCCCGTCGAAACTCGCCACGTCCGGGTCGGTCTGCATGAATTTCGCGTGTTCCCGGCTGGCCAGTGTCAGGTCACAGGTTACGTGCAGGCTGTGGCCGCCCCCCACGGCCCATCCGGGCACCACGGCCACGACCGGTTTCGGCATCCGCCGTATGAGCATCTGGACGTCCAGGATCGGATACCTCGCGATGTCCGAGGTCCGGTCGGCATCCTCTTCGGGCCCGTATCCTTTTTTCCTGCGGTGTGATTGATCGCCACCGGCCGAAAATGCCCATTTTCCGTCCTTCGAGGACGGTCCGTTTCCGGTCAGAAGCACACAGCCGACGTCGGTCTGTGCACGGGCATGTTTCAGCGCCGCCAGCAACTCGTTGCTTGCCTTCGGCCGAAACGCGTTTCGTACGTCCGGTCGGTCAAACGCGATTCGAACGGCCCCCACGTCCACCGCCCGGTGATAGGTGATGTCCTCAAACGAAAATTGTGAAACGGACGCCCAGCGCTCCTCCTCCATGATCTCCGAGATCTCCGACGGCATATCATACCTCGTACGAATTGAGTTCGATGACGGGTTTGATGAGACGACAACGCTTCCGATTGCCTCCACACGAAGCAGGTAATTACTCACCTATTTGTGAAGAACCCGGGAGCGCCGGCATCTTTGCCGGCAAAAGAAAGTATAAACCTTCGTTCGGAACAAATAGGTGAGTCATTACCGAAGTAGGACGTCGGCATCCGTTCAATACCTGAACGGACGCGTGCCCGCCGGTACTTCGATGTTTTATGCCGGCGTGTTTCGGTTCCTGCGTCATCCAGAGTCCCCTTACGTGTCTTCAATTTGACCGTTCCGTACTGCGGTTCGGATGCGCTCCGACAGAAGTTCCCGCCGCCGGTGGCTGGTTTCTCCGTCCACCATCACGTTCAAAAGATCAGTCGAGCCACCGCCAAGAGCGTCCTCCAACTCCCTCGAAAACGAGTCCGGCTCCTCCACTTCCCGATACGTCAGGCCATACATCCCGGCGGCATGAGAGAAGTCCAGTCCGTGTGGCGTCTTCATGTACTCCGTAAACGGTGGATCGTACGTTTCAATCGGTAGCATGTGAAAAATCCCGCCTCCATCATTGTTAATCACCACTATCGTGGCCTCAAGGTTGAATCGTCCGGCGGCAATCAGTCCGTTCATGTCATGGTAGAACGCCAGGTCGCCCGTCACCAGAACAAGCTCCCGGTCGGACGCACTTCCCACCCCGAACGCCGAGCTGATGATCCCGTCGATCCCGCTTGCACCCCGGTTTCCGAAGACGTGAACCTCTTTTGCCATCGGTTGCCCGAACCGGTCCAGGTCCCGAATGGGCATGCTGTTCGACACGAACAGGTCGGTTCGATCTGGCACTTTCTCCAACACCCGTCTAACGTAACCCCCCTCAAACACCTGTTCGTTCTCAAATTTCGATACGACCTCGAAACAGGTCCGCTCCGCTTCCGTCAGGGACCTCACCCAGTCCGGGTCGACCCGGTAGTCGTCAAGGGGGTCGGAAAGGGCCGTGAACAGGGCGGACGGCGACGACTCGATGAGCCAGTTCGCGGAAAAAGTCTCGTCCGTCCAGTTCCCTTCCGGATTCACGAGAACCTGTTCGACGTCCGCCTCGGCGAGGGATTGTTTAAGGGCCTTTGACGTTGGATTGTTCCCGAAGCGCAATACCAGCTCGGGGGCCAGTGCGGGCACGTCGACAATAGCGGAGGCGTACGCGTCGTACCCCCCCAGGACCGGAACCGTATCGATGTCCTCCCGGAACCGGAGCCCCGACAGCGGATCGGCCAGGATCGGCGTCGATGTTTGACGCGCAAACGTCAGTAGCGACGACCGATCCCGTTCGGTGCCGGTGTCCGGACCTGCCACGAGAAGAAATCGATCGACTTGCTTCACCCGGTCCACCAGTTTGCTGACGGCGTGTGAATCCGGGGTCCGGGGACTCCGGGTGACCTCGATCGGAGCCTGTTCGTGGTCCGGTGTCGGTCCGGAGGTCGAATCGAGGTACGCCTCCAGTTGAACATCCGTCGTTTCCTCCGGTGCAAGGGGTTTCCGAAACGGCACGTTCAGGTGCACGGGACCGGCTGGATCGTCCATGGATTGAGACACCCCCCGGGCCACGATTCGACGAAGTGCCGACAGTTTCCGGTCGTCCGGTTCCGGTTCGGGCAGTTCATGAAACCAGCGAACAAAGGAGCCGTAAAGCTCCGTCTGGTCAATGGTCTGGTTCGCCCCGCTTTCCCGCAGCACCGGAGGCCGGTCCGCGGTCAACACAAGCAGGGGCACGTGGGCATGTGCCGCTTCCACAACCGCCGGGTGGAAGTTCACGGCGGCGGTTCCGGACGTGGATACGACGGGGGTGGGCACCGTTCGGTTCTTCCCACGGCCCAGCGCGAAAAACGCCGCACATCGCTCGTCGAGCTGAGAGAACACATCAATTTCATTTCGTTCCGAAAGCTCAGTCACAAGCGGGGTGGACCGGCTTCCCGGGGCCACGCAGGCCGTGTCCACGCCCTGTTTGATCAGCTCATCCACAAGCACCCGAGACCAGAGGACATTTCGATTCGGAATCGTCATCTTCGTTCCGGGTTATTCGGGATATGCCGGGGAAAACTGCTCGGTGAGCAATGACGTCATACTTTCGAATTTCCACTGTACTTCGTCCCATTCACGGTCCGGTTCACTGCCCGCCACGATTCCGGCGCCGGCGTAGAGGTACACGCTTTGACCCGTCATCAGACCCGAACGGATTGCCACCGCGAAGCATCCGTCTCCCGTTCGATCAAACCAGCCAATGGGCCCCCCGTACCAGCCACGGTCGAACGATTCGAGGCGACGTATTAAATTCAGGGCCGGCTCCCGGGGATACCCCCCGACGGCCGACGTCGGATGAAGTGCGTCCACAAGGTCAAGCACATGCTGATCGTCCGTCAGCTCAGCGTGTATCGGTGTGCAGAGATGCTGTACGTTGGACAGTGCCCTGACGGTCTGTTCTCCCTGGGACACGGAGTGCACCAGCGGGTCGAGGTGTTCCCGGATCGAACGGACGACAAGCGAATGTTCGAGCTGATCCTTCCTGTTGTCGATCAGCCGCTGCGCCAACTTTTGCTGCTGGAGCTGGTTCTGCCCGGCCTCGATGGTTCCACCGACGGATTCCGTCCGCAGTGACGACCCCTTTTTCCGTACAATACACTCCGGGGAACGCCCCACGAACGCCGTTCGGTTGGCGGGTCGAAACAGGAACCGGTACGAGCTATCCGGCGCGTCAAGCAACCATTCCTGCAACCGATTCAGGTCGAAGGACCCGTCGAATTCCAGTTCTCGGCGACAGGCGAGCACCACCTTTTGCAGTTCACCCCGCTTGATGTGTGACAGGGCCGACTCCACCATCTTCGTCCACTCCGGGCGTCCGACGGAACGGTTGTGCACACGGTTCAACCCGGGCGTGCTCATTCGATCAACCGGGGTACTACCATGCTCCTGGATCCTGCTTCGAATGTGCCGTGCGGTGTCCTTCATTGAACCTCCGTCATGGGCCGGTCCCAGGACCGTAACGAAGCCCCGGTCGCCGGACATTGCGAACTGAACCTCCGGAAGTACAAATTTCAATCGGCCGAACGGCGCCCAGTGCGAGGAGGATGCATCCGCCGTGAAGGCCAGCCCACCGAA
>CAYXQY010000025.1:9491-10795 GCA_964466525.1 uncultured Planctomycetia bacterium | reverse complement strand
GGGCCCACTCCGGTATTGCCCCTCCCTCATCCGTCTCCCGCTCCAACCGGTCCAGTATTGATTTGCCCTGTTCCCGGATCGACCGGAGGGACCCCCGGTCCGCCTGTAATGACCGATGAGTACCAAAACCGATCATCGTCAACCCATCCGGTTCCGACCAGGCAAAGCGGACGTCTCGATCCATGTTACGCACGATCACCCGTGGTTCCGCCTTCACGGGACGGGTGACGTAACGGATCGGCGGGTACCCGGACGGGTCAGCATCCATGCTCATCGAAATGTAACCGGTGAGGAGGGGTGAACGACATACACGATTAACAGTTATTATAAAATTTTCTGTAATGAGTAACCAGCGCTTCAAAGAGTTCGCATTCAGAAGGAATTTACATCTGCCCACATCCCCGGAGTTTAATTTTGCCCCGTGCAGTCTCTTCTGCGCCTTATGTATGAAAGGACTGTGCTTTTGTTGTAAGTGGTCAAAAATCCGTGGAGCGTCATCGAACGGGGCGATTTTTTTGAGAAATGTGACACAGACATTCCTGTCTGTGGGAATTGAACTCTGGCATTGTTCACAGGTAAGAATGCCTTTGCCACGTTTCCCACGGATTTTTGACCACTTACCGTTTGTTTCAAACTGTGACCGGCGTTGCCGGCCACCCCCCTGGGTTGAATTGTTCGGCGAACGAAGTAAGAATAATTTCACGATCCCCCGAGCCACCGTACGGATCATTCATTTACGGGAGTCAGTATGAGCACGACGATCCGTCTTTCGGAACCGGTCGAATCGGTTCGTGACGAGGCCATCGAAACACGGCGGACCATACACAGCAACCCGGAACT
Source organism: uncultured Planctomycetia bacterium (assembly GCA_964466525.1). Lineage (GTDB taxonomy): Bacteria > Planctomycetota > MHYJ01 > CAYXQY01 > CAYXQY01 > CAYXQY01. The sequence continues at coordinate 9,955 of CAYXQY010000025.1, read as the reverse complement.
GGGCTTTGAGGAGACGGAGACGGCGGCGCTCATCAGCGAAAAATTGCGTTCCTACGGGCTGGACGTGCGTGAGGGCGTCGCTCAAACCGGCGTCGTCGGCCTTCTCGAAGGCGAGCGAGAGGGACCAACCGTTCTCCTGCGGTCGGACATGGACGCGCTGCCGATCGAGGAGAAAACCGACCTCCCGTTCCAATCCCAGAATAGCGGTGTCATGCACGCCTGCGGTCACGACGCACACACGTCCATCAACCTGTACGTGGCCCGAATTCTATCGGAGCGCCGGGACGAGTTTCCCGGAACCATCAAATTTATTTTTCAGCCGGCGGAGGAAGGGCCCGGCGGGGCAAAGCCGATGATCGAGGAAGGGGTGCTCGAGGACCCGGACGTCGACGCCGCGTTCGGTGTGCACGTCTGGAATCCACTCAAGGTGGGCACGGTGGGGGTGCGCCCCGGGCCGCTGCTTT
>CAYXQY010000025.1:0-9481 GCA_964466525.1 uncultured Planctomycetia bacterium | reverse complement strand
CCGCTCCCCACGAAGCGCACGACCCCATTGTGTGTGCGGGCCAGATGGTCTCAAGCCTGCAGACCATCGCCAGCCGAGAAACGGACCCGCTTTCCCCCATTGTCGTGACCATTGGAAAAATCGAGGGCGGCACCCGGTTTAACGTGATTCCGGACGAGGTGCAGTTCGAGGGGACGGTGCGAACGTACGACCGCGAGTACCGGAAGACCCTTCCGGACCGCATCCGTCGCATCTGTCGGAACACGGCCGAAGCGATGAACTGCGAGGCGTCCCTGGATTACAAATTTCTGTATCCGCCCACCATCAATCACGAGGCGGAAGCGGAACTGGTGCGGGAGACCGCCGTGAACATCGTCGGCGAGGACAACGTGACGTCCGAGTGCCGGACGCTCGGCGGAGAGGATTTCGCCTTCTTTCTCGAGGAGGTACCCGGCTGTTTCGTGTTCGTCGGCTCAAGCAATCCGGACAAAGGCCTGACCTCCCCCCATCATAGCGCGACGTTCAATATTGACGAGAACGCCATTCCGATTGGCGTGGAAGTCATGAAAAATACCGCACTCAATTACCTCAGGAAACACGCCTGACCGCCGAAACTGCGTTCCTCAATTCATTTTCTACCAAAAAATGAACGTTAGAACGGGTGGGTCCCATTCCATTCTCCGGCTTGTTTTTCCTGCATTTGCGGTCGCCTTCTGCATTCTGCCCCCGTCAATAAGTGTGGGTCCTGCTCGGGCGCAGGACACGCGCGAGTCCGTTGATGAACTCTGTGAAACCCTCCTGTCCGAGAAATTACGAAAAGACCCCCACGAGCAAAGCAAACGGGAGGTGGCCCTCCATAAACTCGCAAGGCGGGATTCAGTTGCGGCCGCGAAGTGCCTCGTGCAGGTCCTGAACGATCCGTTCGAGCACATCCGGCAGGAAGCGGTCTACTGGATGCAGGACAAAACGGCAAATCAGCAGGTGGTGGACTGGTTGGTGAACAGGGGGCTCCGGGTCTCCGACCCGGTGGTCCGCAAAAACGTCGTTCGCGTTCTGGCCCGTCTCGGGCCCGAGGACCTAACTTCCCACCTGAAACCGCTCGCGACGGACGATGCAGTGGACGTGCGCCTGGCCGTTATCCGTGCCCTGCGCCGGTACGAACCCGAACAGGTCCCGTCCTATCTCCCGGAACTTGCCGGGAATCAAAACAAACGGATTGCCGCCGAAGCGATCCGTACCATGGGAACGATTGACGATGACCGGGTGTCTTCGTACCTCCGGAACACCATCCGATCACTGGAGGGCCGTGTGCTGGCGGAGGCGGCCCTCACCCTCGGACGGCACGCACCGGACGGGGCCGTGGGCATGCTGAAAACCCTCCTCGAACACAACGACTGGCGGGTGCGAACGATGGCGCTGCGGGGAATGCTTGCCGCGGAACGGACGCGCGGAGGCGACAAATTTCAGGGAACCCTGAAATCCGCCGAATCCGCCCTCGAGGACCCGAACTGGCACGTGCGTGCCGCGGCGGTGGACGCCCTCGTCCGAACGTGGCAGAAGGAAGCCATCCCGATCCTCCTGGACGGTTTCGAACGGGCCGAAGGCCGGCTGAAACTCGACTACATGAGAGCCCTCCAGAGCATGACCGGGCAGGACCTGAAGTGGAACCCGCTGAACTGGAAGAGCTGGTGGTCCCAGCATAAGGAGGACGTGGAACTCGGCGAACAACCGGAAAACTGGCGGAAGGGCGAGGACATCACGCCGGACGAGGAGGAGACGGGCGGGTTTTTCGGCGTTCCGATGCTGAGTAGGCGGGTCATGTTCGTGATGGACTTTTCGGGCGGCATGAGCAGCGAAGTAACGGGCGGCGAGTACGAAGGGAAAACAAAACTTGAAATCGCGAAGAACGAACTCCGTGACACCGTCAAGAAACTGTCCGAAGAACACAAATTTAACATCCTGATTTACCGCTACTCCTCGACCTTTCCGCCAAAAACCCGGATCCTTTCGCCCGTGAGCAAGGGGAAAAAGCTGGCCCCCGCCGAGAATCAGGTCAAATCCGCCGCCGTGGAGTGGGTCATGAAACAGCGCGCCGGCGGCTGGGGCGCCTTCTACGAATCGTTTCGCGCCGCCACCCGATCCCCCGCCGTGGACACCATCGTGTTCCTGTCCGACGGAAAACCGACGCGGGGCCGGTTCGCCGGCACATCAGCCATCATGGAGGATCGCTTTTTTCAGGAACTTCAGGAGATGAATCGGTACCGACAGGTGATGATTCACACCGTACTGACCGGAAAGGAGGCGGGTGGTACGGACGCGGACTACCTGAAGCGCGTCGCGGACCTGACCGGAGGCATCTTCCAGAAATATTAGAGGAGACCCGTCGCGTCCATTCCGGACGGTTCGACGGTCATCCACACCGGGTCGGATACCGTTGCGGTCCGATGTGGAAGGTTGAGGACCGGAACGACATAACTGTGGTTTTCACGTTCCGGTCGTCTTCACCACTGTGTCGGAGGCCGGGATTTTCCCTTTCATTTTTGATCGAGGCAATATATTTCCCTGTTCGACCCGTCTGAATTGAGTTTCCACTCCGTCGGAAACGCGTTACCCATCTCGAAGTAAACAGTAACGGCGACATCATTTACAAGTAGTCAATAGTCGATAGCAGAAAACATCTACAAAATGGACATAGGAGGCAAGCACATGTACCATAGTGTACTTACGAATTCGTGATAGGATAAGGTGTAATCATGTTCTGCGGTAGGGTAGCGAGGTTGAGTCTTGGTTGGGTCCGCTGGCAGTGCTGAGTACTGGGTCACGGGTAATCATAATGAAACGAGATAAACTTAGAGAACATGCTGATTCAATTGCTCGTGAAGCAGAGCAAAAAGGGATCAAGTATTGGGAAGGAAAAAAGTATCCTGTAACTGAAGAACAAGTAATAGATGGAGAGGAGGTTCAAGTCGAATACGTTGCGTTAGAGTGTACGGATCATTATCTACATTTAGGGATAAACCTGACTCGGCAGAATAGTTTTCTGGATAGTTATTTCCCTGTAGGGACTAGTATTATTCTTGAACGGACAGACGACTACAAAAGTACGGGCATGAAGGAATACAATTCCTTTTTTCACTGTCCTGATTGTGGCAAAAGGATTTCGAGTCAATCTGAGTCATGCCAGAAATGTGCATGGGATAACCCAGCCTCCGGTGGTATTTTCATTCCCGTCGGTCACTGGATAGTTTACATGTCAATAGGTTTTCTCCTTACACTACTTGTTATTTTGTTTTTTTAAGGTTGGGCTTGGGTGATCTTTGAATATCAAATACTTGTTCTTGGTAAACACGGACGATAAACGAGTATTGGGTTCTGATCAAAGAGGACCCGAAATCATTAACAAGGGGGGTATATGAAATTGTGCCTTCTCAGGGGTTCCGTGAGCATTCATTTCGTCGACAACTGAGGCGGTTGTCATGACCAAGAAGTACCAGCTCAAAATCAAGTTTCAGGTTGTTCTCGAGTCTCTCGAAACTGATAACATTGTCGATCGGATCGCTCGTGACTTCGACACGCCAAAACACTGTTCAACGACATATTCGAAGACAACCCGGACGCCGATGGAATTTATAAGGGAGGAGAGGTAAGATGAAAATTGACAGGTGTTTGAACGTCGTTGCCCCCCAACCCCATGGGGTTGGGGGCACCCCTGAGTCTCACAATAAAACGCTCTCAGGTGGTTCAGGATTTCGCCCCCGCCTCCTATCTTAATATGAATCCGACATCCGTAAAAACAGAAACCCTCTGGAGGACCATATTCGATTTCTTCATTTTTACCACGGCCGTCCTTGGGCCCGCCGCTGTACTGCTGATTGAACTTTCCACACGGATGTGTGCGAGAACGTTTTTTGACCCACTTCCCACCGGTTTGCATATCGGACTGGTCGGATTTATTCCTCTTGCGAATGCCGGAGCGTTTTATAGCATACAAATAAAGACATCCGAGCGATATTTGAAGTGGGCCCTTGTTTGTACGGCCCTATCTGCTGGTATTTCCCTGTATTATTCCTTTCTTTTTCTTCCACTCTTTCCCCTTTCCGTAATAGCGGTCCTTTTGATGGGTATGGGGCTACTTTCGTTATCTCCTTATTTTTCACTTCTGGCCTCCTGTATTCTTCATTATCGGATCACGTCCAAATTGGGGGAAGCACTCCGGCCGGGATTCTGGAAATTCTTTCTTGCCTCCTTTCTTTTTATGATTGTACTCGAGATTCCTACCGTTATCACAACGGTGGGATCTCAGATGGTTTTGTCGCCGTCGGATGAAAAGCAGAAACAGGGATTATGGTTGTTACGTAATTTCGGGGACGAGGATCAATTGCTTCGCTACTGCTATCAGCGAAGGCAGCTCGGAACCAATCTTCTTCAGTTTGTCATTCAGGCTGGGGATTCGATCGATGTCGAAGAGTCGAGGAAGGTATATTATCGAGTAACCGGAGAAGATTTTTCGACAAAGGAACCACCCGTCTCGATTCGAACCAGCCCGGGTTTCTCTCCCGATCAATCAGGAGATCGATTTGGAATTGGTCCTTCCCAGGATCTCAAATTGAGAAGTTCTACCATCGACGGTTCTATTGATGGTTCGGCGGGACATGGGTACATGGAATGGACCATGGTTTTTGAAAACACTTCTTCTTGGAACCGGGAAGCAGAAGCACGAATTCGGCTGCCGGAAGGTGGCGTCGTGTCTCGGGCCACACTCTGGGTAAATGGGGAACCTCGAGAAGCTGTAGTAGCCAAACAAGAAAAAGCCGCATCCGCTTACAATCGAGTTGTTCGGCAAAATCGTGATCCGCTTCTTGTCACCTTGTCCGGAATGAACAAGGTTCGCCTTCAATGTTTCCCGGTTCCCGAGAACGGGAGCATGAAAGTTCGAATTGGCGTCACCTTTCCCGTTCATTTGAACAAGACCGGAAATCAGGGAACGGCTCACCTCCCATATTTTATCGAACGTAATTTTGACATCCCCGAGAACGTACAGCATTCGATATGGTTGGAGTCAGAAGAAACTCTTTCAACAAAATATGGAAATGTTACAGCAAAGAGACTTGATGATGGCACTAGCAAACTCAAGGGATCGATCGGATCTCGTAAAAAGAACGGTTTATCTCGATTTCATTTTACCGTGCAGAGAAATCCGAAGACACGGTCCGTGTGGGCGGTTGATCCAGTAACGGATGAAATCATACGAATGGAATTAAATCGGCGGAGAAAAAAAACAGAGAACAAACATCCTCACATGTTTGTTATTCATACCTCACAAGCGATGAAGCCCTATAAATCGGAAATTATCTCTCGCATACAAAATATCCCCACCGATATTCAAAGTGGTTTTCTGTTCGTTGGAGACCAGGTACGGGACAAAGAAGGAACGTTACGAACAAGAACCGGAGATGATTTAAAAGGTATTGCTGAAAAGGTAAGAAAGTTGAATTTTCAGGGAGGTGTCGATGGTGTTTCGGGTCTGACAAAAGCGTTATCTGTTCTTCAATCGGAAGAACGAGCAACCATCGTATGGTTCCACGGTCCTCAACCCGTTTTGCTTCAATCTCCGGAGCTTATTTCACAGTATCTGCGGCGGCGGAAAGGTGAAATTGAACTGGTAGATGTCCCGTTGGAACAGGGCCCCAATCGAGTTCTGGATCGATTAAGCATGCGAAAGGATTTTATGATATACACTCAACCTTCTTTCCTTTCGAAAAAATCAAATACTGTGGTAACGAGCAGGCGAGGTGGATTCTGGTCGAGAACCTTTACAAAAGAAAACAGTCAAGATAAACAAAAAGAGGGTGTGAAAACCTCTCCACACATGGCAAGAATTTATGCCTTTCAGAGAGTAAAGAAAATGTGGAGGGAAGGAGGTCAGAAAAACCGAGAAGATGCTATTCAGATAGCAAGGAATTACAATCTAGTTACTCCTGTAACCGGTGCGGTCGTTCTTGAGTCAGAGGAACAATACGAAGAGGCCGATCTTGAGCATAGTGATTTGGCGAAGGTGCCTTCGGTACCGGAACCCGAACTCTGGATGTTACTGATTGCAGTTGCCGGAAGTCTTTTCCTTCTGATGTTATATAGACATCAACGATCTTCATATGAACCGGCTACGAAAAAATAAAATAGGAATTGTCATTATCATACTTCTTTCGTTCTGGCCAATCTGGGTATGGTATGGTCGTCGGGTGCTCGATCCATCTGATGTCTCCTGGGAGGTAGTGGGACTGATTGGGGTTATTACCTTCGTGGGATATCGATGCTGGAAGGAGGGAGTAAAAACCGTGGATCGTCCATTTGTTCTTCCATCTGTTTTTCTTGCGGGATACGTACTTGGAATGTGCTTTTTACCGAAGTTGATTTGTGCGGCTCTTGCAATGTGTGCTTTTGGAAGTCTTTTAAGCGGCCTGTTTCTTGGACGAATATTTCACCTTGGAGTGGTAGGAGGACTTATCATTTCCTTACCGGTCATGGCTTCACTTCAGTATTATTTTGGTTATCCACTCCGGTACATAACGACCTGGACGAGTGCGGGGTTGCTGAAAGTAAATGGATTTGCCATAACGCAACAGGGAAATGCTCTGAGCTGGAATAATCAACTGATGATGGTCGATGCACCATGTAGCGGTATACAAATGCTCTGGTCATCGGGAATCCTCTTATTTATTACCTCCATTTACCTGGACCTGAAGAACAACAATATCGTACTGGCTGGTTTCTTCACGATAAGTTTTCTCCTTTTTGCAAATGGAATGAGAACGGCCTCTCTGTTCTACATTGAATCGGGGATCGTCGATGTTCCTGGTTGGTTTCATGACGGAATAGGACTTGTTGTATTTTTCATGATATGTTCATTCGTGCTCGTATCGTTACTTACAGGAAAGAGGATTCTGAGATGCAAACCCGTATCCTTTTTCTCATAATTTGTTTGTGTGCCACGGTGGCCCCAGTGCTCCGGGGAAATGAGAAGCACACGACTCACAGCGACGCTCAGTTTCCAGGATGGTCAGAGGCAATAAACCTATCGGAAGTAAACAAAGAGCCGTTGACCGAACGGGAAAAAGCATTTGAAAAAGGGTTTCCGGGAAGAATAGCTCGATTCACAAAAGCTCATACGGATATCGTGGTTCGATGGTTATACCGCCGAAGCAGAAAATTGCATCCGGCCAACGACTGTTTTCGGGGTATGGGATACAGTATCACTCCTATGAGACCAGTTCGTGATGAGACGGGGCACCAGTGGAGCCGTTTTAAAGCAACGAAAGGAAAAGAATCCGTATATGTATTTGAACGAATTTATAATTCGAAAGGACGAAGCTGGTCAACAGTTTCTGAGTGGAACTGGTACACACTCTGGAAGGATGCCCAACCTCCATGGTGGTGCATCACGATTATTTCTACTCATAAAAAGATGGAGCTTCCTACTTTACCTACTATGAATTGAATATTGTTTACAGGAATGAATATTCTTTTTGTATATTTCCATACACCACCCTCCGTTAGAACATGAATGGTGGAACTAACACGGGTGCGTTTGTTATCAATTAATACCAGTTGTTCAAAATTAATGTCCCAGATTTCGCACCCTTCCGTGTCCACGGAGATCTTTTTTCGGTTTGACCCAATCTATTCTGTCCGGACGTTTTTAAATTTTTCTCCTCCGGATTCACCGAATGTAATATTCGGTAATTCAGGCCACTCAACTTCTTCTGGAGGATGTTCGGTGACGGTTCACGACGGTTCACAATGACTGATCCGATGAGGCTTCCCCCCTTCCATAGCCCTTTTATTCGAAGATCACCATGACCACCATCATTGGTATCGATTGTGCCACCGTTCCGGAGAAGGTCGGCATTACGAAAGCACGACGGCACAAGGATCAGGTGGATGTTGAGGAAACAATTCGTGGGGACCAATACTGACCGAACAAGATAGCGGGGTGGATATCCAGAGAAGAACAGGTGCTGCTTGCCCTGGACGCACCGCTTGGATGGCCAAAAGAGATGGGGGAGCGGTTGGGAAATCACAAAGCGGGCGAGCCGTTGGGGAAGGAAGATGAAATCGATCGTTTCTTCCGCCGACACACCGATCGGGTGGTGAAGCGAAACTTCGATTGTAATCCGCTCGAGGTGGGGGCCAATTTGATCGCACGCACGGCGTATCAGGCGCTGGATAGCCTACGGATGATTGGAAAGGAGATTCCCGTGTTGACGGGGAGGTCAGGAGAGGACGCATTAACCCCTCCGGCATCGGCAATTGAGGTGTACCCGGCGGCGACCCTGGAGGCCCATAGCATCTTAAACCGGGGGTACAAAAGCGGAGAGGAGGCGGAGCAGAAACGGGAGCAGATCATCAAGGACCTTCCTGATGACCTGAAGATCAGTGATGAACATACAGAAGCCGCTATCAGTAGCGATCACATACTGGATTCAATCGTCTGTGTTCTGGCCGGCGTAGATTATCTGGAGGGAAACGTTATTGACCCGGAAGCGAAGGGATAGGTTCCTGAAACGGAAGGATGGATCCGGGTGAAGGACAAACGTGATTAGAATCTGTCCGTATTACGTAAAATGCACTGACGATGTTTCTTTGATATATTGATATATTCGGTTGGGTTCCGGGGGTTGTGGAGGGGAGAAGTTATCCGGGGACGGCAAAGAAATAGAGTGAATCAATCTGTCTTGTTGGGAAGCTATCGACGTATATGGAGATTGAAGATATAACCGCACACTTGACTTTTTAATGCCCCCCGTTAAAAATAATAGTGCAGGAATGATCAAATCATTTCAGGACGAGGGGACAAAAGACATATATCACGGGGACAACACGAAAGATGCCCGCCATACATTGCCCCGTGAGAATTGGAGTACCGCCGTAAGAAAGTTAGATATGATCGAAAGTGCTGAAACAATCAATGATTTGAAGGTTCCCCCCGGAAACCGGCTGGAGAAGCTGGAGGGGCACGAGCATCGCTGGAGCGTACGGATAAACCAGCAATATCGAATTGTTTTTGATTGGATCGAAGGTGAAGCGCACGCAGTGTCCATTACCGATTATCACTGAGGTTCCCCATGCTCCCTGACAACAGAAAACCAGTGCATCCCGGACGAATTCTACGGGAGGAGTTTCTGGAACCGTCCGGTCTGACGCAGACCGAACTGGCAGAGGAGTTGGGCATCTCATTGCCTCGTCTGAACGAAATCGTCAACGAGAAGCGAAGCGTTTCTGCCGATACGGCCCTCCGTCTCTCACAATTTTTCGATACGACGCCGGAGTTCTGGATGAACCTCCAGCGCTCGGTTGACCTGTGGGAAGCAAAACAGAACATGGAACCGGTATAAACGATCGTTGGGGACGAGCGATTTCTATTTCCTTTCCCCTACTATCCCCAGGAGACTGCTGAAAAACCCCCGCAACGTCAGCGAAACGAGTTGCGTCGAAGAGCGCGGAG
>CAYXQY010000024.1:0-32153 GCA_964466525.1 uncultured Planctomycetia bacterium | reverse complement strand
TTGTTTTCCGAAGATGAATACCGTACGTTACCTCGCGTCAGTTTCATTTGATCAGATTTCTTACATAGAATCTCATGTCAGATATTCGTAATAAGAGTATCGCTGTCCTTGGTGTTGGAATGATCGGTGAGACGATTGTTGAACGGTTACTTTCCAGCAAGGAGGTAGATTCTGACCAACTTTTCGGTTCCACCGCTCACGAAGATTCCGCGAAAGAGGTGGCGGAAAAACACGGTATTCAGACCACCACGAACAACCGAGAGCTGGTCAAAAATAAAGATGTTATTATTCTTGCGGTAGAACCTCAGTACATCGGTGACGTACTGGATGAAATCAACGATGTCCTCACTTCCGATCAGACGGTAATCAGCATTGCTGCAGCTACTTCTACGGAGCAGATCGAATCCCATCTTACCGGTGAGATTCCGGTCGTTCGAGGCATGCCCAATACGCCGCTGCTTATCAATGAAGGAATGACTGTGCTTTGCGGAGGAACGTATGCGGATGAACAACACATGCAACTGGCAGAGGCCATCTTCTCCACAACCGGCATCGTGGAAGTCATCGACAGAGAAGAACTGATGGACGCTGTAACGGCGCTATCCGGGAGCGGACCTGCATATACATACATCTTTGTTGAGGCTCTGGCCGAAGCAGGGGTCAAAGTCGGCCTTCCCCGTGAACTTGCAACCACCCTGGCCGCCCAGGCGGTGAGCGGTGGATCAAAGATGGTGCTCGAAACGGAGAAACACCCGGCACTTCTCAAGGATCAGGTGACCACACCCGCCGGCGTGACCGTGGACGGTCTTATGGAACTGGAGGATGGAGGGTTGCGGGTCACACTGATCAAAGCCGTAAGTCGCGCCACCGAGAAATCGAAAGAGGTCTCCGGAAACGACAATTAACCACAACGTCCCCGGCAAAGCGTGATCAAAACAACCGTCTCCTAAGCTCGTGGTCTCACCGGAATCTGCGGCGGCTCCATGATAAAACAGTATACACGTAAATACACCGGAGCAATTACAGTTTTTCTGACCCTGCTCGGATATCTGCTCGTTATTGGTTCGTTGTACGTTCCGTCCTTTTCCGTGCTGTACCCGGAGATCTCCGCAGAAACCGTCAATGTACTTTCCCATGTCATTGCCATAAATAACCTTGCCGCGATGTGCTGTCTGATCGCTGGATGGTGGTATATTCGCAAGGAAGATCGTCAGCGTCATCCATTCTGGATGACCGCCGGTTTCCTGCTCATACTCCTTTTCCTGATGCTGTACCTGGTGAAAACAGGGGGGGGCGGGCGGAAAGAATTCATTGGTCCAACCGGTCCAAAGGTCCTGTATTTGATCCTTCTTGCCACTCACATTCTTCTTTCTATCGTCTCCGTACCTCTTGTTCTGTATAGCTTTTTACTTGGGTGGTCTCACTCAATTTCAGAACTACCGTCCACCCCCCACCCGGACCTCGGTCAATATGCGGCCGGAACCTGGATCATCAGCCTTTTTCTGGGTTTGCTCGCGTACCTGCTGCTGAACCACATCTATGCTTTTGAGTTTGTTGCACGGTGAAGCAATCAGGAACTCGCCCCGACGACAACAACTTGATGGAAGCTTCATCCCTTTATATCAACGAAACGGAAGAAATCCATTGTAACCCATACATGATCGAAAGAATGGCTTCGTCGAACGGGTCGCACATCCGGTTTCAGGAGCGTATCTTCGATGTCGAATAGCCTCAGATATGAGATCCGCCTGATGAAGGAACGAAACTGTTGACGGATTTTTTAACTCGAAGGAAACGCGGTATAATATCTAACTTCAGCAACTGGTCAAAAATATGGTGTATACTGGGAACGAAAGCATCCATCCTTTCGTATACAGACAAATCATCTTTCTTTCCCCACGGAGTTTTGACCGGTCCCTATCTTAAAGAGGATATTCAACTAAAAACCATGAAAGAATTTAACCGTCACAAGTCCGTATACCCGATTGGCGTCGTGCAGAACTTAACCGGTTTGAGCAAACGTCAGATCCGGTACTACGAGGAAACCGATCTTGTCGTACCGGATCGGACATCCGGGAATCAGCGCATGTACAGTCTCGCGGATGTCGAGAAACTGCTGCGGGTAAAAAAATTAATTGAAGGTGGGATGAACATCGAAGAGGTAAAATCCCACTTCGCTGAACGGGCGGACCGAGAAGTTGATACGAATACGCTTCCTCACCTGAAAGAACTGGCGGAAAACAGTGATCTGCGGGCGAGGTTTCAGTCCGAGATTCAGTCGTTAACCGACGGTCGGCCCGCCGAAAACCCCCGATTCAGAAGCGATCACGCTCCCCTCTCCGACCGCCCCCCGGAACTTCCCCCGGGTAAGATTCAATCACTCTATCCGGTCAGGGATCGTTCATCGCTGGCGGACACCGTTCTGCAGTACAGAAACAAACGAAGCGAGGAGGAAAGAAATCAAAAAGATCATGAAACGTAACCTCACGTCCTGGATCAGTCCTTGTTCAGCAGAAGACCCGACCGTTTTGCGTGAGCAGCAATTGAAGGAGTGATTGAACATTTTCCTCAGGTACACGTGCTTCCATCCCGACAGAGAAGGTTGTTTACGGAATCGTCCTGATCGCTGAATTTCCCGCATGAACGATTTCGACTGGGGGGGATCAATGAAATAGATTACCGGTACCGTTGCTCGGCAAACTCGATCAGCTGTTCGATCCGGTCAACTCCTGTCCGATCACCGATACACGCCAGCTCGTCCCGGGCACGGTCAAGATATTCGCCGGCGTATGTCGATTTTCCATCCAGCAGGTTGTACTTCGCAAGCCAGTTCGTAAAGGCCTCACGAAGCTTGCGTCGTTCCCTTACATCTTCCTCGGACACGTGATCCGCCGTTCCCTCCCCGGCACGTCCGTAGCTTTTGATCATTTCAACCGCTTCTTCTTTTTCCTCCGGGTTCATCCGGGAAAACAGTTCCAGCACCGGAAGCGTAAGCTTCCCCTTGTGCAGATCCGTTCCCAGGCTTTTTCCCACCAGATCTTCTTCACCGATCAGATCAAGGTAGTCATCCACGATCTGGAACGCCATTCCAAAGCACGAACCGAATCGATCGAATCCATCCACCACGGACGAATCCGCGTGATTAATGGTGGCGGCGAGTTTTCCACAGGCGGCAAAAAGAGAAGCGGTTTTCAGGCGAATAATCTCAAGATACGTGGATTCGGTAAGGTCAAAATTAAATTTATTTCCGGTTTGCCAGATCTCTCCCTTGCAAACGTCTCTCGCCGTATTGGACAGAATCACCCGAACCTCTTTCCGCTCGAGTTCAACCGTGAGAATATAGGCGTTGGAAAAGATGAAGTCCCCGAACAGAACGGCAAGTTCGTTCCCAAATTTTTCATTAACCGTGATGTGTTGACGGCGAAACTCCCCCTGATCAAGCACGTCGTCGTGCACCAGTGTCGCGGCGTGTATGAGTTCAAGAATCGCACCCACCTGAAGGTGCGTCTCCTTGATTCCACCCGTGGCCTTCGCCGCCAGAAGAAGAAGAATCGGTCGCATACGCTTTCCACGCGTGGTTGTATTCGCACTGACGGCCGATTCAAGGATCGGGTTGTCCGGCATCAACTGGTTTTCCATCAATGCCTCGATACGTTCCAGTTCCTCCTCAAGAGGAGACTTTATGTCCTCAAGGGAGACGGACTCAGCCGACCGTTCAACGTCGGAGCCGGGTGAAGGCATGTCAAAATTCAGGAATGGGTAAAAAAAATACTCAGGCGGGACGAACGATCAATGTTCTTCCCGGGCCCTGAGCGGGTACGTCAAACAGTTAGAATGACGGAGACACTCGAACGAAGGAACGCATACGAATCAAGCAGGCGAGACGTGTGAATTTCAATTATAACAGAAATGGCTGTAATATCAATATCGTATGCGTTTCATCAGTTTCGGGTGCTTTCCTTCGACGAGTCCCCGGGGGGGGCTTCCCGTTGAAGTTGCTGATCCGAGATGCCATATATAAGCTTCTTGCGCTGATATTCTTTTTTTAGGGATGTTTTTCGGTCCGCTAACTCATTTTCAACATACCGTTTCTCCTGTCGTATCTGTTCGATAAATCGGGAGGCCTGTTCCGTGACTGGAGAATCCGGAAACGTGTCACGCAATTTATTTAACGTCTCGATTGCCTGATCATACTCCCTGTTCATATAGTACGCATCCGCAAGATGCAGGTAAAACCAGGGAGCGACGGCCGCATAGTCCCCGTAACGGGAAATGTGGGATTTCAGGCGCTTGATTCGTTCAGTTGTGCTTTGCTCGGATTGGTTCTGGCGGTTCAGAACCTGTCCCAGTGCCTGATGAGCGCGTTTCCGCTCGGCGGAGGCAGCACGGGACCGCATGATGTAAATCGCCGTTCCCGCCACCAGAATGGTCAGTACCAGTAAAATCGTATTCTGGTGTTCTTTTATCCATCTCCAGAGGTCCTCCGCGACGTACGATTGTGTCTCGTCACGATTCGGTTTTGCTCCGGTCGTTGGTGATTTCCTGGCCACGGTCGTTAGCCCCCGTTGTCTATCGGCTCAATTGTCACCACGATCTTCGTTGATTTCTTCAACCTCCTTTTCAGTGTGTCCCGTAGAGGTTGAATATGAATTTTACACAGCTCGTTGGAGCTGACGAAATGAAGATTCCCTCTTCCTTCGACATCGTATTCCGACGGTTCCCAACCGTATTTCATGTTGTTCCTGTAAAATCGATCCAGGTACCTCACTCCTTCTTCACTGTAGTAAATGTACCTTGCAACACGGGCTTTTCGACCGGAGGGATAACGTACGTACGAGATGTCCCTCTTAAACGTCGTGTCCTCCGGCACCGGAATATCCCGGGGTTGCTGGACCTGATCCGACGATGACGGTGGTTTCTCAAAACCGAATTCACGCTGAACCCACGAACAGGACAGCAGTCCGGGAACCACCAACAACAATCCGAACAACGCAATCGGGCGACTTGAGAGCAACTTCAAAATCATAATCACCAACTCCTTGTACTACGAGCATAAAATTGACCTAAACAACATGCGAAAAGCGGCCCATGAGTGAGTCCTCGACGAGTGATTGCGCATGGAGTTCTGCCGGAAAAAACCCCATTTCAAAAGAGTCCTGAGCTCATTGGTGGATAACGATAATTTCAAAAAACGACTGGAAATTACTTCCTGAACTTTCCGACACCACACTGAAGCGGACCCGCTGAGTCCTCATGTATAAAGAAACGTCCTATTTTTTGGCGCACCACTATTTATAATTCCTCCCAAACACGACGTTTTCGGCACTGTTTAAATCGAAATGCTTATACGCCAACTTTGGTCGTTAGTCCACAACTCCATTCAATACGATTCATCAGAGAACAGCCACATGAAATAATTCACCCTCATAAATTAGAACGATGTTTTCTTCGAGGGAGGGAAACGGAAGAACAGAATTCACTAATTGTCAAGGTTCACGGAGGAGGAAAACCGCCGGTTCTCCACGTCTTCCATGATGGTAATGTTTCCGGTCACGAGAATGATCAGCCGGAACTGATCCTGAAACGATTCGTCATGGCTCCCGAGAAATCCGGCCACCGGGATGTCGCTCAACACGGGGACCTCCGATTTACGGGTGGAATCCGTGATGGAGGTCATGCCGCCCACCATTAGCGTGCCCCCGTCCGGTATAGCGATTGTGGTCCGTATGCGCCGCTGTTCTACGGTTGGCACCTGGATCGTTGCTTCAACAGGCGCCACAATTTCCACAGTTCCTCCCCCACCGGTTCCTCCTCCAACGGTTGTCGCCCCGATCAGGGTCGTAAACTCCTGAAACGGAGAAGTCGGATCATCCGGTGCACGATCAATGAGATCCGTGATGGTCGGTCGAAGTTCCATGGTGATGTACCGTCGGTCCGCACTCACGATCGGGCGTACATCCAGTATAAACCCATTATCGTTGACCACGCCGATCTCCGGATCCGGAGCCACCGTATCCGTCGCGGTCTGCGGTTCCACGTCCTTGATGTAAGCGATCTGACGGGAGACCGTAACATTACCCCTCTGCGTGTTAAACAGCGTAAGTTGCGGGGCAACGACCTGCTGCGAGCGACTGTCCTGCTTGACCGCGTTGACGATTGCGTTCACGGAGATGTCGTTCAGGACGGCAAATTGAAGGGTCGACCCCGCGTTGTTCCGAAGGACTTCATCCAGTCCCAGAGACTGAAACGATGCACCCTCGATCGGTCCGAACCCGTGAGACGAATGGCCCTGAAGGGTTTCATTGTCCGTTCCGGGATCGTTCTGTCCAAATATACCCCGGGACGGTCCACCCGTAGGGGACGTGTCGTCAAATGGTCCTGGTGATCCAGTAAATTCGTTTATCGTCGGACTTCCGGGAATTGTCGAGTTCCCCTGAGCGTTCTGACTCATCGAATCCAGATCGGCAAACTCGACCCCGATTTTTTCGAGCAGATTGGTGCGAATTTCGAGAAACCGGGCTTCTACTGTGACGATAATCCCGGTGGAACGCCGGATGTTTTCGAGCAGTCGTAATACCTGATCATGCACTTCCGGCGTGTTTCGCACCAGTAAAAGCCCATTGGATACCTCGACCTGAGCGGCCTGTTTCTGCCAGCTCTCCGGGGAGACAACCTCCTGAATAAGCTGGACGAGCTGTTCGCCCGTAAACGCCGTCTGCTGCTCCTCCTCTTCCCCGCTTTCACCGATTCCCCCGCCGAGGCCGGCCGCCTCCCCCGCCCCCGACTGATTATCCTGATTGCTGCCCAGATTAAAATCCGGTGCGGCGAAATTGCGAAGACGGAAATTCAGGTCTTTTACCTGGTACATGTCAAAGACAATCTTCTGCTGCGCCTGCTGCGTCGTGATCAACAATGTACACTCGCGGAAATCAAATGCCAGGCCTTCAGTACCGAGCACAATCTGTAAGCCCCTGTAAGCGGACACCTGATCCTGAGTCAGGTTGATGCTGATGTTTGTCTCGCCGGGATTCGGAATGTTCTGTCGATCCAGAACGATGTTAATACCGACGCGATCCCGGAAAAAATCGAGCACGGAGGGCAGCGGCGTTTCCTGAAATTCAATGCTTATCTGTGTGTTTTTCAGGTTATCAATGATCGCCTGCTCACATTCCGCCAGCTGTTCTTCGTCCCGACGAATGCCTTTCGGTTCGCGTTCTTTAATCTGCTCCCACTTCTCCGAATCAGGGAATTCGACAATTCGGGACTGTCCTACCAGTTGTTTCTTAATGTCCCGTACTGTCTGGCGCCATTCCCGCTTGGAACGCCGGGCCAGTTCCCGTCGGTCCTTTCGATGGCGCATCCGCCACGCTATACGTTTTAGTTTCTGGATCTCATCTACCGTGGGGTCAATTTTCTCCGCCTCCTCCAGAAGTTGTTCAACTTCTTTATACTTTTTCTGTTTGAACAGTTCCCGGGCCTGTTCAAGAATTTTTCTCACCCGTTTTTTTCGGCTCTGCTGGCGGTCGAACTCCTCCTTCTCCGCCATTTTCTGCATGGCTTTTTGCCGTTGTAACCGGCGCTTTTCCTCCTGCTTCTCAAGAAGGTTGCGTGCGTCCGATAGATAATTTTTGGTTTCCTTTTTTAGCTCCTTCATGGACGGGCTTTCAACAGGCATGTATCGAAGGCGGCTCATCGTTTCTTCAAATTTATTAACGGCCTTTTGGTAATTGCCGTTTTCGAAGGCCTTTTTTCCCTCCTGAAACGATACCTGCGTGATGTGCTGCTGTTGTTCCTTGACGGATTCCCACTTTGACAGAAGCTGCTTCCCGCTGCCCCGTTCGAGTTCGCCGAGCTGAACAAGCACATTCTGCAGCAGTTCGGTCGCCTCCTGATGTCCGGGGTCAAGGGACAGGGCCTGCTGCAGCTCCTCACGAGCCTTTTTATACTCTCCTTTTCGCATGTGTTGACGTGCGGACTGCACGTATACGTCCACTTTCTCCCCCGATGTCGAACGGTCTCGATTTGTCCTTTCCAGGCGCTCCTCCCAATCGGCCTGCTCTTCCCCATCGTCCGTATCACCACTGATCCGGGTGGACGTTGCCTCACGTTCTCCTTGCTCCGACGATTCATTCCCCTCACTCACTTCGTCCCCGCTCCGGGAGTCGGTGGTCTGACAGGCTGCAAGAAGAAGCAATGCAGAAAACAGCGCGACTGATAGCAGCGATTGTTCCGGTTTATTCATATGCAATTCCTCCGAAAACACTTTTTTCTCCTCGAATAATCGACCGTATCTTATCAGAAGAAAATGACGTTTTCTAACGGGGTCTCAAAAACGGCTTCCACAACTCGATCAACACAACTATGCGAATTGGAAATAGAAACGACGTTCCGGTAACTGCCCGGCGCTAAAACGAATCAGGACTCCCCCTCCTGTTCGGTCGTATCACCCTTTTCCTCCTCCTCTGCTCCTTCTGAACCTGTTGTATCGTCAGTGGATTGTTCCCCATCATCGGAAGAAGATTTTGATTCAGCTCGGTACGCTTCCGGCGTCGGGATGCCCCACATTTCATCCGGGTACACACGAAACGTGTCAAATTGGTTTCGCTGTTGGGTTTCCCACGGCGGAGGAGGGGTAATTCGATTGGAATATTCCTGATCCCTGACTCGCCATAATTCGAAGGTTTTCCCGCTTTCGTCCCTGTACGTGATCTTTGGACGAGTTACGCTCTCACGCTTAATAACCCCCACGTTCTTCTGTTCTGCATCTCCCCCCTCTTCCGGCTCCTCAACCCATTCCGTGCGGGCGACCAGTGTGTAGTAGGAGAACTTTGCGTCTGGTTCTATCGAAGTCAAAGTAAACGGCGTGGATAAGCTTCCCTCACCGATTTTGTCCCCTTCTTCCACCCAGAACCCTTCCGAAGAGGATTGCGAATCGTCGGATGTCCGTTTTTGCACTTCGACCAGCACCGCGTTCTGACTCACACTTTTAAGAACCAGCTGAAGATCACTCTTCACCTCAACCGAAAGGACTTCACTGAACTTCTCCTTTTCTTCGAACGTCCCTGCATCACACGTTTTTCCACCGCTCCCGACACGAACACGATACGAGTAACTGGCGCGAGGTTTCGCATTGGAATCGGTGAATTCCGTGTTATCCGTGCCGCTGAACTCCGTTACAGTTGACCAGGAGTCGCTCCCCTGCTCGCGCCGCTGTACCTCGACAACGCCCGGTTCAACCACCGAAACTCCTTCCCCTTCCGGAACCTGTTGAAAACTCCATGAAAGGTTTACCTTTCCGATTTCCCCCTCCCCGTTGATCTGAGCAATTCCCGGGAGCACACATTTTTGATCCGGAGACAGGTCCGGGGTTGGACGCACTATGGGGGGCATATAGAAAGTGAACGTTTTTCCGGGGGGGGATTGCTCAAGCGGCGACCAGCTTCTGTCCAATTGTTCGGAGAATCCCGGATCCGTTGCCTCCGCTGACGGGGAACGGTTTAACTGCTCCTGCACCTGACGTTTCACTTCGGAAATCTGTTCATCGTCGGACGAAATCTGTACGTCCAGATAGATTCGATACCCGGCCAGTGCGAGGAGGATAAGGGAGAGAAAGAAAACAAGTTTTTCCCAGTTTCGTTGAATGAGTTGCATATTCCGTTCCGTTAGTTCTGTTCCAAAAACGATTGAAATTCCTCTTCCGTAAAGAAGGGCCGGAAGGCGTCCTTCAACTCCTCTTCACCGTAACCGGCTTCCTTCAGTAACGAAGCGATCGTGCGTTCATTCGGATCGTACACCACGAACTGAATCTGCATGTTTACCTTTCCCGGCGTGTGGAGCTGCTCCGGAAGGGTTTCTTTCATATTTACTGATCCCAGGGTCCATTCCTGAAAATTCTGTCTCACCTCAATGGGATACTCGAACCGGACCCGATCCGAATTCTCATCCGTCAGGCTGGAAATGATTCGGGATGTGGTTTTCCGTTTGCTTACTTGATAGTCCGCAATATGCATCATCAGTTCCGGAGGGTCCATCTCCGCAACCCCGCTTTCGGGTCGAACCTGCAGAAGTGTCGCGAGCAAGCGGCCCGTTTTCTCAGGTGGAGTAACCACTTCACAGGAAACCCGGAATCGATCCGCCAGCGGTTGCCCGTCAAGGATGGTAATCGGTTCCGGCTGGCTTTCGAACGAAAAGTTTCGAAACGACGTCGCCCCGGATGCAATGAGATCATGAACAAAGCGTTTGATAATCCAGAATTCCTTCTGGGTCCGTTGCATGTTCTCCCCGCGTTCCTCCGGCCAGTTAATCCGCTGCTGATCATCACTTCCTCCGCTCCCGGAAAGGATCCCTCCCGTATCCTCCTCCACCGATGCGAAATTCCCGTCTATTTTATTCTGTAATATTTCCTGTTGTTCGCGGTACATGCTTTCAAAGGGACCCGTTTTCGGAGCCCGATCCTCCGTGATCCATTTCTCGATTCCATTTCCAAGCGTAAGAAAATACTCCAGCATCTCTCCGATGTCTTCCCGGTATAAACGCTCTTCTTCTTTTAACTGATCGATCAACGTCGTCGGTGGAATTTCAGCGTCCTGTTCCGACGCATTCTCAGATTGTCGAACCGAATTTTTCAAGCGTTCCGAGTGGGTTTGTACCTGTTCTTTCTGCTCGGAAAGTGGTGTGGAATAGTACAGGTATCCGACCACCGCCACAATTACCAGACAGATCGCGACGATGGTGCTCCAGAATTTGTTTTCGCGTATCCAGTTCATCATCTTAAATAGGAACGTATGAATTTACTTCACGATGATCAGCCTTTTCTACGTTTCCGAATCAACCTGTTTTCGAAGTTCGCTCGTCGGCCCACTGAAACGTACCTTCCACATCCGAAAATGCTTTTGCAGGTCGAAATCGGCTCCTGCCCCTTCGGTTTCACCGGAAAATGGAGATCGAAGCTGATTGATCTCGCCTGCGGCGTTCACCCCTGTCGACCGTGTATCCTGAAAGTTGAGGGCATCTACCAGCGGCTGGTACACCTGTTCCCGAACGAACGAAAGCCCGTCGACCCGTGAGCCCCGTTGGAAAATTCCGCAGTAGACGTCAAACGTCGTCTGATCCTCCTCCTGAGAATAATCAATGCCCAGAATAAATAGAAATTTCTTCTCGAGGGACCGGGTCTTTTGCTGCAAGTTTTGCCAGCGCTCGTCCAGTTCATCCGGATCCAGACGACGAAATGCGGCATATGACGACGGCAGCGACGAATCAGTGGCCGCTTCTTTGAAATAGGGAAGCATGAGCTGATTGAGCTCGTTGCGGAGCGCCAGGTTATCGGGCGTTATCCGTACCAACTCCGTCCAGAATAACACGGGTATCTGACGATTGGGCATCCGCTCATTGACCTGTTGCCCGATCGTTCTGAAACGACTTGTGTCGGATGAGGACCTGAACGATTCTATTTCCTGTTGGGTGGATTCGATGCTCTGCTCCAGGTCCCCGAGGGCGGAAATCCGTTCACTGTAAACATGGGACCTGAAGAAGATTGAGAACACGTAAAGGAGTGCGGCAAACGCAAATAGAACGACGGCTGAGATAACAAATGGTTTCTTTCGCTGCAGTTCTTTTTCCCGCACCACCCGATCCGGCATGAGGTTCATATGATTGATCGTTGCCCCCATTCCCTGAAGTGCCAGACCGGTCGCGGGTCCGATGCTCCTGGCAATCTGATTGAACTGATCCTCGTCCAGATCGTCGGAGAACTCCACTTTGTTTAACCTCGAAATGGTGGACACCGGAAAATCCATGTTCTCCGAGATAAATTTTTCGAGGTAGAAGGTCCTTGATCCCCCACCGGTCAGGTAAATCTGATCGATGGTGGAGTCGGAGGACATGGACTTATAGTACCCGATGCTCCGATGAACTTCCTGAATTAAATTACGGTAGACCGGCTCAAGAATTTCACGGAATTTCTCGGGATCACGTGAACTTCCCACGCTTCGTTTCATCTGTTCCGCTTTTTCGAAGCTCACATCGAACTCCCGCTGGATGGCTTCCGTAAAATCATCCCCGGAAACCGGGATATCCCGTGTCCAGTGTCGTTCCCCCTCGATGATCATGAGATCACAGTTGTTCGCACCAAGATCCAGCACGGCCGTGGTCTGATCCGTGGGCTGGTCATACAGAATAAAATTATACAGGGCAACGGACGAAAACTGGATGATATCCGGATTCATCCCCGCCCGCTTCATGCTCTGCAGAAACTCATTTACAATTTCCTTCTTGATCGCGAATATAATGACTTCAACGTTCCCCGTCCCTTCCTTTTGAATCTCCTGATAATCCCAGATGACATCCTCCAGGGGAAAGGGAATATGCTGCTGCGCTTCGTGCTTTACCAGCTCCTCAGTACGCCCTTCCGTTACGGGTGGAAGCGTCGTAAACCGGTTGAACGTGGTGTGACTGGGAAGAGAAACTGTAATCACCCCATCTCCTACCGGGTGCTGCTCGGCAAACTCAAACAATCCATCCTCAATCTCCGGCCGTATATTCCCTTCCCCCGCCGAATCGGGGGCCGTCAGACCGAAATCAACAGCGTCCACTTCCGTCAATTCGGGTGCTTCCCTGTTTCCACGAAGTTTCACCGCTTTCAGTGAAGTGGGACTGACATCTATCCCCCAGTACTCAGTTGCCATCTGTTGCTCCTTTTATTGCAAAAAACCAAAACGCAGTGGAAGCAGAACAATCTCGGACCCATTCACGTCTTCATAAGGGTTTTGCGATCAATCTTCTGAAAAATTTTCCGCACGTCTCGCCTGAATTCTTTAATCGCCGATCTCTGTCGTAGTAGATACGCCGGATGATACGTGGGTAGCACCGGTGTCCGGTCTTCGTACGAATACCAGTTTCCGCGTAGTTGACTGATGCCCTTGGATGACCGGGTCAACCGTTTTGACGCAACTGAACCAAGCGTTACGATCACGGACGGTGCCACGTGTCGAATCTGCGCCTGAAGATACGATTCACAGGAATTCATTTCTTCCGTCTCCGGATCTCGATTTTCAGGTGGTCGACATTTTACGACATTCGTAATGTAAATACATTCTCTATGAATATCAAGATCGGCCAGACATTTATCCATGAACGTCCCGGCACGTCCTACGAACGGTTCTCCCTGCTCGTCTTCGTTCTTTCCGGGAGCCTCTCCAACAAACATCGCTTTGGCATCCCGGGGTCCCACCCCAAACACAACCGATTTGCGATGTTTGCTCAATTCACACCGGGTGCACCCACTGGCCTCGTTCGCCACTTCTTCCAGACCCCCCGCACCACGATTGTTACCTTTCTTCTTTCTGCCTGAACTCCCCATCTTTGATCGCCTCTTCGAATCGTTGGATAACGTATTGTTCGGCTTCCCGCATCGAGGATTTTTCCTCAACGACAAACCCGGCTGCCTGAGCGTGTCCTCCACCTCCGAAAATACCCGCCAGTTTCCCCGCGTCGAACGTCCCTTTGCTCCGAAGACTCCCTTTGATCAACCCCTGATGGTGTTCACTCACGTCCGATCCTCTGAGACGGCGAAGCAACAAACCCACCTCCACACCTTCAAGCTGCATGACAAGCTGCACGTATGGCTGAGAATCCGCCGGTTCCGTTCCGCACGTGCGATATGCTTCTTCATCAAGCCTGGACCAGGCAAGTGGACATTCCTCACTCACGTTCAGGTTATTAATTACGTACGCCATCAGATCCAGCTCGGGGCGATCGTAATCCTGAAACAGTTTACCGCTCACACGCTGGGGTTTGACCCCCTTTTCGAGCAGTCGTGCGGTGACTTCGTGGGATCGTGATGAGGTCTGGGGAAACGCAAATTGTCCGGTGTCCGAGACGATGGACGTGTAGATACAGGTGGCTGCTTCCCGATGAACGTGAACCTCCATCTCTTCCCAGAGCTCGTAAATCATCTCCCCCACGGACGAAGCGTCCGGGATAATCCAGTTGACATCCCCAAAATGGTTGTTCGACACATGGTGATCAATGTTAATGACAACCTCACTTCGTTCGGCAACCGTCGCCATGTTACCCAGGCGTTTCAAGTTCGCACAGTCCACCGAGACCAGTGTATCGTGAGCCCCCGATATCTGCTCCGGGCCATTCATGATTTCATTTGCACGGGGTAACCATCGGCAGTGTTTATCCACGCCACCATGGTTGGCTATTTCATACGTTCGATCCAACTCCTCCAGAAGAAATGCCAGTGCAAGCTCCGAGCCGATGGAATCCGGATCGGAACGGATATGCGAACACAGCAACACATGGGAACTGTTCCGAATCCCCTGTGTAACCCGCTCAAGTACTCGGTCCTGTTGCATCTATTCTCCTCTCATCAAAAAAAATCCCAGCATTCCTATCCCGCCGTAGCGAAATCATCCCGTTCCGAGCGGCCCAGGTACGTCCCCCGGACGGTTGTTCCGTCGACCTCCTCGATTCGAACCCGGAGAATCTGGTTGGTCAGCCGTTCCGGAGCCTGAAATCGAACCCGAAGGTAACGAGGGGTGAGTCCCACGAGTTGATCGCGGTTCGACGCATAATGTTCTGCAAGCACCTTCACCTCCTCCCCGACAAATTGTTCATGGTAGGTGTTCTGTAACAGTTTATTTAACCGTTCGAGCTGATCAACACGACGATTGATGACCTCCGGACTTACGTTCGGTTCCATGTCCGCCGCTTTCGTTCCCTCGCGATCACTGTAGGAAAACACGTGTATATCCGAGAAACCGATTTCACGACACAATTCCAGCGTCTCGTCAAAATCCGCCGTGGTTTCTCCGGGGAAACCAACGATCACGTCCGTTGTAATCGCCGGTCGATCGAGCATCTCCCGAACCATAGCTATTTTTTGCCGGTATTCGTCAACACCGTAACGACGATTCATTCGTTCCAGTACATAATCCGAACCGGATTGAAGCGGAATGTGCAGGTGGGGTACGATTCCCGATGCGTTTTTCATCGCCTGAATAAGCTCTCGATTGATCTCGTCCGCTTCAATGCTGCTCAAACGAATCCGGGAGATTTCACACGTCCGATCGATTCGTTGAAACAGGGACGTGAGAGAGACGTCGGAACCGAGATCCTGACCGTAACATCCAACGTGTATTCCCGTCAGCACGACTTCGTTGTATCCTTTCTGTTCGAGTGTCCTGATTTCCTCAACCGCTTCCCGGGGAGATTTGCTGCGGGGACGACCCCGAACGAAGGGAATGATGCAGAAATTACAGAACAGGTTGCAGCCATCTTCAATTTTGACCCATGCCCTTGTGTGTTTCTCCAGTCCACTTACAGATTGTTCCACCATACCATTCGGATCCGGTTCCGTCCGGGAATCCACCTCTCCGGCGATCAGTTTCCCCACACGTGATTTATCCTCGTGTGGATAAACGGCATCAACCCCCTCGATCGACCGAAGGTCATCGGGTGAGTTCTCCGCATAACAACCAACCACAACCAACCGGGCTTTCTCGTGCTCCCGGGCCGCACGGTAAATCGCCTGCCGGGCTTTCCGATCCGCCTTATGTGTGACGGTACATGTATTCACCACAACCAGATCCACGTCGTCCCGATCCTCAACAGCAGTATAACCACGATCCTCGAGGTCTTCCCGAATGGCCTGAGACTCGTACTGGTTCACCTTGCAACCAAACGTAATCAATTTACAGCGCTTCGACGCCTGTTGTTCGCTGGAATCTACCATCGCCCATCACTTACTGATCGGTTCAATGCGCTGGACCCGAAGTAACGGGACGTTCCACGCTTTTCCTTCCGCCGATATTTTCTTACCGGACACCGCTACCTGAAGGCCCCGGTAATTCGCCAGGTTCAGTATATCTCGCCCGGCGCGCAGAAAATAAAGACGCTCCCCTGCTTTGACCAGCTCATAGTTCGCGGGGGGTTCGAAATAGAGGTTTCCCACGGATTCCACGTGTCCGATGGCGTTCCATGTAAATCCTTTTGCCTCAAGAACCCCCTGAATGGTATTTTGCACCGCTTGCTTCCGGGCCTTCTGAATCTCCTGAAGTTTTTTATTGAGTTGCTCACGCTGGCTCTCGACTTCCTTCTGGAGGTCGGACAACTGATTTCGAAGGGCTCTGGCCCGCGACGTCAACCGATCCACCGGGGAGTTCTGGACAAACGAATCAAGTTGTTGGATCTGAGGCGAAAAATCCCATTCAAGTTTGTCAACTTCTTGTCGCTGTTGACGTACGCTTTCCTGAATCGACTCCAGCCGGTTCACCCAATCGTCAACATTCGCTTCCCCTCCGGGTTCCCGAGTTGGTTCGGTTTCGGTTCCAGTTTGATTTGCACCTTCCTGCGACGCCTGCGTATTTCCTCCCGCCCCTTTCTGCGGAGCGGTCTGTAGGCCGTTTCCCGTTCCAGCATCAACTTGATCCGGAGAAGCTCCCCTATTCCCCGGCTCCGAGCTGGTTCCCCCTTCCTCTGTACCGCCGGAGGCATCTATTCGGACGTAATCAGAATGGATCCAGACCGAAAACGTTTCCGGCATCTTGATCCTGTACCACGGATGCTCATCGCCCGTGTCCTGCTTGTCTCGAATTGTTACCGTCAATGGCTCTGAAACCTGCCCTACCGGCACATTCGTTCGGTCGGTGCGGGGGAGCGGACGGACGTTCACATTTGTTCCTGTTACCTTCCCTTTATTTGATTCGGTCTGTTCAACGAATTTCCCGTAAATCCAGACGCTTGCCGTGTCGGGAGGTGCCACCTTCACCCACTGATCCTCTCGTTCCTGAACCTGCAGTGTGGTGCCCTCGTTTACTTCGCCGACCGGTTTAAACCTCGTACCGGGGCCTCCCCGGAGGCGAACCTGATCCCCTGTCACCACGCCGGTTTCTGTTCCCGAGGATTCCGAATTCTGGGCCATCGCCGTCTGACGCAGCCCTCCTATCATAAACAGGGAAAGAAGCAAGAGACCCGTCACACACCATTCCCATGATCCGGTTCTGTTTTTGCATAAAGCGTTTCTTTCTTGTGCCATAAGCTGGATTATCCCTCGAACAAAATCACAAACGAAACACAGACTGGTCCTCCCTTATCACTCATATTCCTCTGCTACTGAGCCGGAGTATTATTTGTGCCGCCTTCCTCGTTCGAATGGGTAAAATTCGCCTGTTCGATCAACGTAATCATTTTTCTACTTAGGTACCTGGAGCGGGCGGAGGTTACCTTTCCCGGACGCCGTTCTTTGATAAACTCCTCAAGATCCCGGGACCGCTTGGGAAGCTTTTTATGCAATACAGCAACCTGTGAACGATTCTCTCCGGTGCCCTGCAGGGGCTCAAACAGTTCAGCCGCCTCTGCGTTCCTGGACCTGCCTCGCGGTTGTCCCCCACCCGTTAACCTGGAACGAATCTCCTCCAGCAGGTCCACGTCTGCGGGACCGTCACTCAATTTAAACGCGTTTGTTTCCTGCACTTCAAGTCCGGCTCCCCGGGCGGTCTCCCTGAAAGCTTTTCGGGCGAGCTGCCATTTCCGTTGACTGTACAGGATATGGTTATCCAGCACATCGGAGCGAAACGCCCCGGGCGGCCACGAACGAGCAAGCGTGTCCGCTCCCTGAGTCTCATCCTGTTCATCTTCTGTTTTCTCCTTTTCCTTACTCAAGTTCGACCCCGGATAATACCGCGGCGGAACAGGAGGACCGTAAATTTCATTCCCCTTCCACAGTTCCTCCCGGCGGGCAACGAATCTGCTTGCAAACTGCTGCTGAATTGCTTCGACCCGGTTTTTCGTTTGCCGGCGGAGCAGACGCCACTTCAACACGTCCTCCAGTTGCAGCGAGGGAAGAGGATATGTCTCACTGAACTGGGACAGCGTCATCGTGTTCCGTTCCGTACCCCCATCCGAACCAAACGACGCAGAAGGCTTTAACAGATCCGACTTCACACGAATTAAGCGGGGAAGGACCACCCCATTCCGGAACCAGATCGTCTCGTTCGGATACGGCCCCCGACCCTCTTCGTCCAACTCTTTCTCGAACACAAATTCCTTCAGGTTCTCAAGGTGAGAGGATTCCGCCCCTCTTATTTCCTTCAGGTAATACGTCATGTCCTCCTCGTCCAGCAGGGGACTTTTCCGATACTCCAGGTCACCACGAAGGTCAGCTTCTTCGGCGATTTGCTGAAAGTCCACCGGCTCGCCGCGGATCTCCTTCCGGGAGATCGTGGAATTGATCAGTTTCTTCACCTCCGAATCCGCCTTGCGAAGTGCACGTTCTCGAATCAGGGTTTCCCGGATCTCGTCGCTCACCTGATCAAACGGAACATACTCCGTGCTCTCGGATGCTTCCGAATTCGCATCGGACGGTTCGTCGCCTTCCCCTCCTGCAGGTGTTTTGTCCCAAATATATTTTGAATCCTTGTTATTCTCGTAATACGACTTGAGCCGATCGTTCGAGGGGTCCTCCACCTGATCGAGATACGCATCCACGGACAGGTACAGGTAACCAAACTGTCGTTTTTCATGGGGCGCCTTTTCCGAATCTCCCTGCTGTCCCGGTTGAGGCCGATCCGCCTGCGATGAACTGACCTCGTCGGCAAACGAACGGAACACCTCGACACCATCGGCGATCGAGAAAGGCGAAAGGAATCGTTGCCTCAACCGCCAAGACCGGTTTCCATACAGCTGTTCCTGGACATTTTGGTGGTCTATATTCGAAACCAGCAACGCCCCATATCCCACGTCTTGATCCAGCCCCGACAGCAGTTCCGAGCCCTCGACGGCCGTCGACGTCGAAAGGGACCCGAGATACTTCATGATCGTCAAAAACTCCTTCAACGTTTTTTCAAACTGACCCACCGTCATCCGTCCCTGCTGCTCGACAAATTGCTGATAGGAAATCCGACGTTTTCCGCGTTGACTCGCCTGGTTCAAAAACGGTTGTACCACCTCCCTGATCTCCTGATCGGTGGCGGAGAAGCCGGCATGTTCCGCAAGACTGAGTACATAATGAAGACGCCAGACCGCCTCCCTCTGCCAGTTCCGCTGGCGCACCCGTACCTTGCGCATATCCTCCATTCCCTCCAGGCGTTCCTCGTCGACGGGAGACGTAAGGAAGACCTCTTCTCCTTCGAGACCGTCCGAACCGGACCGTAGAAACAGGACATTTCGAATCAGGTCGACCTGGTACTGCGATTGGACGTACGGAATGAAGCGAAAGAAGGGATTTTGCTGCATCGCCTGACGCATGGTTAACCGAATTGCCATCTGATACATGCGTCCCCCCCGATCCATTCCCTGACCGAACAGCATCTGTGCCCCGCGGGAGCCGGATAGATGTTCGACGAGAAACTGATCCCAGCGCGGTTCGAAACGATCAAACTCCTGACGTTTCACCTTGACGGTTTGGTCGGATTTCCCCACTGCCCCGAGCGAATACGTTCCGATGACCTCCTCCCCGGGGTTACGGGTCGGTTCGAGTACGGAATACACCACACCCGTGATGCCGAATGCAAAGGTAACCAGGATAATGGCCCCGATCATCACCCATTGCCTGAATTGGCGGATTAGCTCGAACATAACCTGCGACCTGTATTAAGAACAGTTAAAAACACATTTATCTTTCAGCGGGTACATCGAAATCGACGTCGTCAATGGTTCGAAAACGATGCCAGACGGATGAATCACCGGATATGAACCTCAAATTCGAACTTCCGACATCGGAGGTAACATTATTTCATAGATTTTAGCTATCTCCACGCGAAACATCAAGGAACGAAACTGAACGATCGAAAGCATTCCTGACTCCCTGGAGCACCAGTTGAGCCTTCATAATCAGCGGTGTTACGTCTGCCGCTTATGATAAAATTTCAACGACCCAGTTATTTCGGCATTCCACCTAAATTTCGAGTCGCTCGAGCGCCCGAATTCCGAACCAGAGGGGGATGACGGACACCAGAATCGTCGTGAGCGCACCGATGCCGACAAACAGAGCCAGTACCGCCCCCGGGGATAACTGAAACCAGAACTCTTCACCCATCTTGTACAGGTAGACCGGAATGGCTCCGATGGTAAGCATCAGTAACACGTAAAGAATGCTGAGCATCAGGTTCAGTGTTCCCCCGAATCCCGACACGATTTTCGATGGATCATCACTGGTGAAATCAGGATACATCGTGCCCAGTCCCACGGCCATGGCGGACAGTCCGATACAGATGCTGCTGATGGTCAGCAGTTCCAGAACCAGATAAATATGGGTCAGGTTCAGCATGTACACGGAGAGCCCGATCAACGGTATACTGATGATCAGCGTAAACAGCAGCGAGTAGAAGAATTTGGACAGGAGAAGAGAAGACCGGGACATCGGAGCCATGCCCACCACCCAGAACCGCCGTCCCTCCAGGCTGATCTGCGGATAGACGAACCGGCTGGTAAAACTCGCCAGTGTCAGTCCGGTCGCCCCCAGGTTCAGGAACGAGATGACCAGTCGCCACCATTCGTCGTTGTCGTGCAGACTGAACTCCCGCAGGTTAAAGAAGTAGACCCCGAGCAACCCAAAGAAGATCAACAGCTGCGACCATTGCGCGGGATCCCGGAAAAACGCCAGCAGGTCTTTCCGGAGAAGCGTGCGTGCGTCGTTCGGAAAAGGCCAGCACACCCCGTCGAGAAGAAGATGGACCACTCCTGATGACGAACCGCGGTTTCCCCCGTCCGAAGACCCCGCACGACTCCAGGCTTCCGGGAAAATTCGTTCACTCAGGTAATATCCCCCGAGGATACCGACCAGTCCATTCGACAGCAGAAGTAGAATGTGGAAGACCCCGCTTCCGATGGACGCCTGACCGAACTGAATCATGCCTTCCGACGCCCAGCTGGACGGCAGGAGCGGATGCTGGGCAAACGACAGCTGCTGAAGCACCTGCTGCAGCCATCGCCTTGTGTAGACCTCACCGGACGGTGTCAGTGTATACAGTACCCAGAGCCCGGTCCCGACCAGAACCGCCCCGAGAAGAATGAACAACCCCAGGATCCGTTCTTTTCGGTGGGGAGCCCACCGCCCCACAACCAGCGCCACCATACTGCCGACCGCTGCCGGCAGAAACGTCAAGCAGACGATAAGCACCCCGGCGAACAGATAAAAATACCACGGGGCCGCGGCAAACAGTCCATATGCCACGAGCAGGGGAGCGGCGAGAAACAAAAACGCCCACGAACTAAACGCCATCGTTTCCGTGAGTTTGTACAGGTAGATCGTACCGGGTCGAAGCGGGGACGACATCAGGAAACTGGTTTCTTCCGACCGAAAAAAGGAGACGTACGAAATGATGCCGTTACTGAAACAGAGCATCAGAACCAGGGAAAGAAAAAGCACGTTCATGACCACTTCCACGATCCGGTTCACGAACGACTCGTATCCTTTCAGAAACGTGAACCCCGTATGGAACAGGTAGAACAACCCGCCCCAGAAAAAAATGCCAAACCCCAGCACAACCGCAATCTTCAGCCAGGATCCCTGCAGGGTCTTCACGAACTTGTTCCAGAGAACCGTTCGTTTCAGTTTCGAAAGAAGCAGTTCGTCGTACATGTTAATCCGAAATAACGTCTGGACCGTCGGAACAACATACGATCACAACTTCACTGGCGAAATGTCTTTCGCGGGGAAATGAACTCAACGGGATCGACTGGATGCACTACTGAATTTGTACGGATCGGGTGTCCGAATCCGCTCCGCCCGTTAAGTTGAGAAACACCTCTTCGAGTCCGGCCTCCTTCCGTCCGCTTCGCCGCCGGAGTTCACTAAGTGTGCCCTCTTCGATGAGCCGGGCATTCTTTATCATCCCGATCCGATCCGCGACGTCCTCGGCGATGGACAGAACATGCGTGGACATAAAAATCGTGTTGCCCTGCTCCACCTGATTGCGAAACATTCGTCGGACCAGGTGTGAGCTTTCCGGATCCAGCCCCACCAGCGGCTCATCCACGAGGATGACGCGGGGCTCATGCAGAAACGTGGCCGATAGAACCACCCGCTGCTTCATTCCGTGCGAGTAAGTTTCCCCGAGATCGTCCAGGTATTCATGCATTTCAAACAGGTCCGCGTACTGGTCGATTTTTGCTTCGATTTCCGCCTCGGGAACGTCGTACAATCGACCGACGAAGTTCAGGAATTCCCGGCCCGTCAGCTTGTCGTATACGTACGGCTGATCCGGAACGTACGCGCACTTCCTGCGAACCGTCAGCGGATTGGTGGCCACGTCGGTCCCCCATACGGTGATACGACCTGCGGTCGGAGACATTAACCCGGCGATCATCTTAATTGTGGTGGTTTTTCCGGCACCGTTCGGCCCGAGAAACCCGTAGATTTCCCCTTTCCGGATGCGCAGGTCCAGATCATCCACCGCGACGGTTCCGTCGAATTCCTTCCGTACCCCTTCCAGTTTAATCGCTTCCGCCGACTTGCTCATGGGCAACCCGTTTGTACTGGTAACCATTTCCGTTCATGTCTTCTTCGCTGTAATTTTATATTACAACACATCTTTCATGTTTCGAACGATCCACCGGTTTCTGTACAATCGCCTCACGAACCCAGTGGACCGATACACCTTACAAATAAACGCTTTTGATACTCCCTTGCTGGTGTTTCACGACCTACTGGGGCGTATCGTTCTCTTCGTCGTCCGCTCGTGCCCGGCCTGTTCGTCCATTTTCCTGAGCAGTTTTTTCCTCCGTTCGTTCCAGGCTCATTAACCTGTAGCGGTCACCCGATTGTCGGAGCGGTCCAGCAAGAGAACGTACTCACACTCCGGATATACAGGTGTGCCGTCCCGGAGGCGTAATTTCCACGTCGGAGGATATCGGTTTCGACGACAGTTCATCAAAAATTAGGGGGGTTCGACCAACAATTCCGGAAGTGGTTGCAGGGCCGGTTTCATGTCCGAAACCTGTTCGCGACTCAAGTTCACTGAAGAATGCAACGGGCCCCAACCCAGGGACCTGTTCATGATGTAGTGCGTCCGAGAGGCCATGAAGAAATTTACGTTGATCTCGTTCGGGTCCGGGGACTGTTTTCAGGAAATTAGAAGGAAAAAGGAAGGGTCTGATGTATATCCTGACCGGCTACAGATAAGGCTGACGTTTCAGCCGAAGACGTAGGTCCCATTTCAAAGGAAAGCATTCAGTGACTTCTCATTTTCTAAGAAAACGGGCGGTGAATGCACATCCTCTCCTATGGTCCAGAAGTGTTTGCGTGTTATTTCCGTTCCACCGGAACGAATTGCACCGCATCCCCGATTACGTACCCATCGGTTCCCTCGTTCCCGATCTTCACCACCGCCGGTTCCGATGCCTGAAACCGGAACACGCCAGGTGAATCGTATGCTCCCTCCTTCGGCTTCGTCTGCTGATTCACACGAAATTGTTCCGTCCCCCCTGCATGCTCCACCTCAACCGGCGTGTTGTCCGCCCGGTTGCTGAAATGGGGATAGTAAAGGCGCACCTCGTATCGTCCGTCCTCCGGCAGACTCGCCTCGTAGCGGAGGGACTTTTCCCCTTTTTTCTCGTTGCCGTCATGCAGGTAACCGTTACCGACGAACCCGGCCGTCGACGTACTTTTCGTCCAGTCACCCACCTGTTCGGCCTCATCCGAATCGATCACCACCCCCTCCATATCCCCTTTAAATATGAATTGATCAGGCGACGTTGTCTGGAGCCGTTGACCCTGGTCGGTCAGGCGCTTCTGCAGGTGCCGAATATTGATTTCCTGAACCGCCCGGTTCTGTTCCGACGCCATCACCGCGGCGCTCCCCGCCGAGTGGCCCAGCACCATCCACGTCGGTTCCATCCGGATCGAGCCGAACGCCACGTGCGAAGCCGATAGTGGGACCGGAGCCAGAAGATTCGCACAATCGTCCGGCTTCGGCGTGATGCTGCGATACGGAATCTGGTAC
The DNA here is from genome assembly GCA_964466525.1 of uncultured Planctomycetia bacterium. Lineage (GTDB taxonomy): Bacteria > Planctomycetota > MHYJ01 > CAYXQY01 > CAYXQY01 > CAYXQY01. Next base: position 8,205 of record CAYXQY010000024.1, on the reverse strand, counting down.
CAGTCGAAATCCCACACTCCGAAATGGCCCTCTTCCTCGACGGCGCCGTCTTCCGCTTCGAACCGCTGCACCGGATGGGAATCGAGGCCGAAGGATCCTCGTCCGATCACGTCCGGGTGCGAGCGCTCGTTGCGAACGTCATCCTCGGTGATGACATAAGCGCCGACCATCCGTCGGGCCTCGCGAATATACAACCTGGGCGGCCAGTGACCGTTATCCACAAATTCGTCGTTGCACAGCCCCCACCGGTTGGCTTCCGTTCGGATCTTTTCGGGCACGCGCTTGTCATTTGCGAGGAACCACAGAAATCCCTTCTGATAATCCTCGTGGTCCTGCACAATGCGTGCTCGCTCCCTATAGCCGGCCTCGGGCCAATCCCATCCACCGCCCACGTAATCAATGGTGAACGGACCGGAAGCATTCATGTCAAACTTGCCCGCGGAGGTCGGTGTCAGGTGCAGCAGCGCATGCCAGCTCATGCCGGGGTGCGCTTTGATGTAGCGCAGGAGAAGCCGGTAGCGTTCCGGGGAATAATGGTCCGGTTTCGGCCAGGGGGCCCGAAGGTCCGGTTGGTTGGTGACCGATAGCCGGAAGCAATAGGCCTGGATCCCCCGATCCCCGGTTCCCGGCTTGCGAGGTGCCTCCCGGTGGACCCCCCACAGCAGACCACCGTTCTCATCGCGGGCCGGTATACGTGCTCCGAACTGGTTGTTGTGCATGTATAGAGGTCCGGAGCCCCCCACCATCCGTCCTTTTGACCGGTACGCTTCCTTCGAATAGTTCTCCTTTGGTTCCTGATGCCATCCGGCATGCGGTTCATCGTATTTGTCACGCGACTCGCGTCCGACAAAATACGTCACGTTGGCTCGCGCCATCAGGTCTCCCTCGTAGCTTGCGTCCACGAACACGTCGCCTGTGACCGTTCGTCCGTCCAGAAACTCCAGTTGACGAATGTCCGTGCCGTTCTTTCGTACGTTCGTGACCGGGGCTTCGGTCCATATCGGCACCTTTTCGTTCTTGAGCCATTCCTGAAACACGTCCATCGCCACGGAGGGAGCCAGATCCCACGGTTTCTGGGCGTCATATTTCGATTCCGATCGCCGTTTCCCGATCTCCTCCAGGATCTCCCGGGCAATGCCGCCAATATGATGTTCTCCTGACACATCGGTACGGGAAAGCCCGCTCGTCATTAATCCGCCGATGTGGTCGTCCGGCGAGATCAGCAGCACCGAAGCGCCGTCCCGCTTCGCAGCGATGGCGGCGCAGATTCCGGCGGGGGTGGCACCGTACACCGCCACGTCGACGGACGCCCCGTCCCCCGGTTTGTTCCCGGCAAGCAGCGGTGTGCTCAACGCGGAGGAAAGAAGAGAAGCGGAACTGATCTTGATAAATTCGCGCCGACTATGATCGTAGTTACACATGGATATCAGAAAAAATTACAGATACAGTAACTGGTCAAAAATCCGTGGCATACTGGGAACGAAAGCATCCTGCTTTCGTATTCAATCAAATCATCTTTCCTTCCCCACGCATTTTTGACCAGTTACCAGATACATCAAGCAAACACGACCCGTCCGGTTTATACAATTCAGGGAACGGTATTTCTTCCGGTGGATCCGGCCAGCGGAGGGCGGTTCAAACATGTCTTTCATCGAAAAGGAATCCGTTCATGGAATGCGTTCGTTGAATGACATCGCTCATTCCCTGCACGTTTACGGTCCGAGCCAGGTCACGTATGCAAAATACGCTCCGAACTTCTTCCCATTCGTACCGGTCAACACCGATTTGAACGTCGTTTTGCCAGACGGTAACTCCGAAGTAAACGTTATGCTGTTTTCGTCCGGATTCGCATCCTGTTCAAGATCGACGTTTCCGATTTGTAATTTCGCATGTTCTGCACCATGTGATTTTTTCGCCTCACGGGGATACCGGCGTAGCTCAATTCGATACCGTCCCTCACGGGCCACTCGCACCGCCCAGGCTCCATTCTGAAAGCGATTCAACTGTCCCTGTCTCCAGGGTTTGTCCCCTTTGAACCAATCCATCGCCGTCAGACGAACCTCAAGGTGCTCCGAAGCACCGAGTACCGGACGAACGAGCGGCGGCCGACGGGCATCGAATTTTGACCAGAAGGTTTCGTACTGCTTCTTAAGCTGATTCACAACGCCCGGATGCTCATCGGCGACGTTCTCAGTCTGTTCCGGGTCATGTCGTGCGTCGAAGAGTTTTTTTCCATCCACCAGCCGCCAGCGCTGTGTCTTTACGCTTACGTTGTGCCACTTCTTCGCCTTCCGGCCGCGCGGACACTGGATAATCACCGTTCGGTCAGGCCACGATGCATCCGGGTCCTCCAGGATCGGCACGAGAGAACGGCCATCCAGCATCTCAGGTTGATTATGATCCAGGTCACACCATTCCATTAATGTGGGCACGATATCTACTGAACTCGTAAGGGTCCGCTCAACGCGGTCGCCGTCCACCCGTGCCGGATATCGCACCGTAAACGCCACGTGCTGTGACCAGTCCGACCCTCGGCTATTCACCGTGCGCAGATCATTGCGCACCTTCATATCATCATCCGGTACACCCCGTCCCATTCCCTGATCGCTCATAAAGATCACGATCGTTTCCTTCTCCAGATTCATCTCGTCCAGCAGGTTCATCAGACGTCCAACGTTCTCGTCCAGGTTCGTGATCTGTCCGTAGAGTTTTGCGGACGTTTCGTCCATTCCCTTCTCCCTGTACGGCTTCTTGTATTTCTCGGGAGCCGCCCATGGTTTGTGCGTTACGGGGGTGGAAATGAAACAGAAAAACGGCTCATCGGGATGCTGTCTGACGAATTTCATCGACCGGTCAAACAGGACGTCCGTGTTATAACCTTCCGTGTCTACCGTCCTGCCGCTTACAAAATACCCATTTTCTATGAACGTGGTGTCGAACAGGGAGTTCCCGTAGAAATCGGGCAACTGACCAACGCCGCCGCCCCCGTGGATAAAGGTGGTGTCAAACCCCTGACTTGACGGTCCGAGCGGAAAGGAATCTCCAACATGCCATTTTCCAAAGTATCCGGTTTCGTACCCGGCGTTACGCAGCAGCTCAGCCATCGTCGTACTCGATGAGGGAAGCATGGAAACCCCTCCAATCGTATCATAAACCCGCATCTTCATGGCCCGACGGCCGGTCATCAACGACGCACGGGAGGGGGAGCAGTACGGTTCCGTGTAAAACCGGGTAAAATCCACACCCTGTGATGCGAGTTCATCCAGGCGGGGGGTTTCTATCACATCATTCCCATGATACCCCAGCTCGTGATAGCTCTGATTGTCGGAAAGCACAAACACGACGTTTGGTCGATCATCGTCTGCAGAAACGATTCCTGTCATCGTCAGCAGGAGGCAGACAGTCAGGACAGGAACCGTGGAACCGATCCGTAAAGTATCAGCTGGAGTTATACGCATCAGAACACCCGAAACAACCCGTAGATACTGAATTGAAACGCTTCTTCATCCTATCGCATTTTTCCACAGGAAAAAACTCCCGGAATGGCTACAGATGGTGCTCGTTCTCCCCTGCAAAGTCCCGCTACACACGGTACACAAAAGGGGGGTCTTCAGGTTCATTACTCACCCAAATAAAGAATTATCGTCGTGGCCGGCTCCACCCGTACCGGGCGATTTAAATTGACCGGCTTCCCCGATACCAGATCACGCGCTCGGTCCGCATTAATTCCTTCGGACAAATTTAGCTGAAATGTGTTCTCCCGATACGACCCTTTTTTCGTCGTGTTCATACCAACCAGGTAATCACCGAATCTGAGCTGATAGAAATACGCCATGGACGCCCGGATGTCCTGTTTTCTCCATTGCCCCACCAGGTCGAGTCCGGGAGGGGGAGGTGTTTTCGGAAAGGTGAGGGGGTCGGGAAACCCCTTTCCGTCCGCCATCGACAGATGCTCCCCCATGTCGGGTACCGATATTCGGGTGGGTACATCCGCGAGGCGATCGATCCTCGACGTGGTGTAGTGCACCCGGGCATAGGGAACCACTGCACCCGGTATTGTGAGCACGAACGATCCATGGATGAGCCGATCACCGTGTTTGATGGCGAACACCCCCACGTCCTCGTCCCCCCAGCCGAAATCCTCGTGCTGAGGCTCCAGCGGAAGCGGTTCCGGGTCCCGGTTCTTCAACATCTCCCGCACCTTCAGATAATCCCCCACACGTCGCACGACCCGTCCCTGCCGTGCCGCATCGTCGAAATGACCGTGTTTCATGTAGAGTTCGGCCAGCCGGAGGGAGACCGGATCCTCAAGAATGGCCGCATTCACGAACTGACTTCCGTCGCCCATGTATAAAATCCCCCCCGGATATCCCCTGCCCCGGAACGTAAAAGTGTTCTCCGCCCGCAATGCCGCGTATCCCGCCCCGTCGTTCGACGGACGGCGACTCATAATCGCTCGAGCACGTATGAGTTCTGCGGCCCTCTTCTTTGCGGCGGCCGTCCCCAGTTCTTCCGCATAGATGCCCGCCCGTTTGACGGCCAGTTCACCGTAATGCGAAGCATGACCGCCCTCTTTCGCGAGCCCCTCACTGCTGATGATGTAAAACGGAAATCCCCGATCAGCCGCCGCACGCACCCAGTCCCGGCGGGGATACGGCGAGTAAAACGGTTTCATGCCCAGGCTCTCCTGCAGATATCGATTGGCTTTTTTTTCGGACAGCGCAAATTTCGAATTCAGTTCCTGCAAAGCCCGCTGCAGCCGGAACAGGCTGAAGGACGTGGCCATCGCCTGATTGGACACTTCCCGCCTGCCTCCTGCTTCTGATTTTCGCCAGTCGAAGGCGTTTTTGAAAAACTGTGCATACGCTGCCCGACGTGCAACCGGTGCCGTGTCGGGGTCACCGTCATGGTCTATTTTCTTCGAAAGGAGTTCCTCCTTTTTGAATGCGTCCGAAAGTTCGGTGAAACACCGGGCCAGCAATCCGTTGTAATGCCACCCTTTGATCACCTCGTTCCCGACCGCGTGGTCGATAGCGTTCTTCACGATGTCCACGATTTCCGGATCCTCGTGGTGTTCGGACCACTCCGCGTGATACGCTTCACTGAGTGATTTCAACCGGCGCGCTCCCTTCTGGTTCGTAGGCGTGGGACGGTTTTCCATGACCTGATTGATCAGTTCTCGTGCGCGATCTATCAGGACCCGTTCCCGTTTTTCCGGTGACCATTGATCCGGACGGTTCGGTCCCCACGTCCGCGCTTTTCCCTGTTGCTCGTCGGACGGTGGGACGAAAAAGGGACGGATATGTGTATACGCCGCGTAGATTCCCTGGCTTTCCGCCCCCTCAGGAGCCTCAAGTTGCATTCGGAACGAATCCGCTCCCCTCGTCCGGCTTGCCGGTAATGGATACGTCGCGTAGATAAATCGCCCCGGAAACGCCCCGTTCGCCCGGGATCCGCCAAACGACCAGAACCGCCCCATTCCATCCGTTCCATACCCGATGGCCGGTTTCCATTCCGGTGCCGCCCCATCAATGTAGTGTCCATCCCCATCCGCCAGTCGCAGCGGCACGGCCTTCCAGTCCGATCCCCAGAATTTCACCGTCACGTAATTTCGCCGGTCGGGATCCGTTTGCAGTGTAAACTGCATCTTCCCCGTCTGTTCCGCATCTACTGTTCCAAGCCGGCGACAGCGGTGCTCCGGCGCCGGCTGGTACGTAAGCGGTTTTTGATAAGCGTCCGGGTACGGTAGGTCCCCGATACGAATCTGCTTCAGGCGAAACACCGCCGGCCGCCACCACCGATCCGCTCCCCACGCCCGGATCCGAATAAACCGGGGGCGCACCGGTTCAAATTCGTACGTTTCGGTCCGGCCGCTGCTTCGTTCACGGGTCACCTTCTTCCAGTTCGTCCCGTCCTGGCTCGTTAAAATTTCAAACAGGTAATTATTACCGGGCGCCTCCCAGGTAATGGTAATCCTCTCCAGCGTCGCTGGCTGACTCAAACGGTACTGAATCCATTCTCCTTTGCTTCCGTGCCACTCCCCTTGCTCACGAAGCGTGTTCTCCGGAGCATTACCGGAACTTGCCGTTGTGGAGGTAATGTGCACGCCCGATATCGTCTCCTGATCATCCTGACCGGCAAAAACCTCCGTGTTCTGCCCGTCAAACTGATGGCGGCGCTCCGAATCGGTGGACCCGAACTTGATACGGTCCAGTATGTGCCGGTCTGTTCCCGTTCCATTCGACTGCTGAGCTGTTAATGGACTGCCGATAAGGAGAAGACCCGCCGTTATTAGGAACGCAAGACCAGTACCGTATTCATGATAAAGCGTTCGTCGAACAGAACCTGACATGTCGTTTTAACCCTGGAAAACGTGTGTTGGAGGAAATTTTTGTTCAGTTTGGCGAGACGCGTAAGAGAAACGTTACAATAGATCACTCATTTATTGTTTTCCAACGAAGGAGCATGCTTCTTTACGTTTGTTTAATATATTTGATCATTTGTGTATGATATTGACCCAAATTTCCTGCGACGAACAACCGGGGTCACGTGAATTGCACGTCGGTTTTGGAATCAGAAACTACTTTACCGCTTATCTCCACTCGACATCATGAATCCGTTTTGACTTGATCGAGAGGTATGCGCTTTGCAAGAATACGGCTTTTTTGTGTGCCGTTACTTATCGATTATCACCCTTTCCGCGTTTCTGGCAGGTGTACTTGTGAGCCCCACCTGTGCGAGTGATCAACTTGATCGCATCGATTTCGGAAACAGGTCCTCGGAATCCAGCCACAACCTGAAGGCGGTGGGCAGTGAGGTGATGGGTGAACATCTCGTGCAGGACATCGACCCCCGTTTGACGGGAATCAGCGCCTCCTCGGCTGAAGTTGGTAAGGGATACCTTCCTGCCCTGGCAATCGATGGGGAGAAGGACACTCGATGGAATGTACGGGGTCCGGATCGGCAATGGCTGATGTTCACATTGAATCGGGCGGTAGAGGTCTCCTCGCTGTCGTTTCTGAAAAAAGAGGGCTCCCGACGGTTTCGTTTTGAGATCCAGGTCCGTCAGAATCAGGGAAGATGGAAAACCGTCCACTCGGGCCGAGCAGAAGCAAACGGAACATTTGAAACGTATGATTTTGACCCGGTAAAGGCCGATCAAATCCGACTTGTGTGTTTTGACAAAGACTGGATGAATGTGCAGGAAATCCGGATCGATGCACTTGACTTTCCTGACGCCTACGACACCGCGGCACACCATGACGCCCTGGGGGAATCCGGACGTCGGTTGAAACCGGGGTCCCGACTTGGGAAAAAAGGTCCCGACGAGAACTGGATGCATGGTTGGATGGAATTTGACGTTCGCGTTGATCCGGAGAAGAAAAATTACCTTACCGTCAAACTCTGGGGCTCGGAAACGTCCATGGGTACACTCGGCATGATGATGGCTCACGGGAATAAAAACGAACCGTATCGCTGGATCACGAGCGGCCGCCATTTTACGCAGCATTACCCGTACCGATACCTCTGGCGAGGAAACGGGTGGGCCACCATCACACCGCCTTATCCGAATCGATGGATGTACCGCACGTACGCGCTTCCACCCACCGTAACGGACGGAAAACAATCTGTACGGCTCCGCATACAGAACATGGATAGCCGCGGTCGATCAAGAGGAGCATTTTCTCCCACACTTTATTCTCTATACACCCATACAAACGCTCATTTTACTCCCCCCGACGACGAACCTCAGGGTGTGCCGTTTGAGTGGGGAAAAATCAGGGGCAAACCCGACCCTGACCAACTTGAAAGCAAACTAAAGTCAAAAGCAAAGAATTTCATCGAAAACATTGTTGGGAATAAAAGACGCGGAAACCTCGATATACTCAGTCAGATTTACCACACGGAATGGTCGAGGTACCATCGTGATCCTCGATTGATCCGGTGGGCGGCAAAGACGCTGGATAAGAAAGCCGACTGGTACGAAATCAATGGGGGTCCCGAAAGCCGATGGGCGGGGCTCGGGCGGTCGATGGCTCGCCCGTACACGAAGCTACACGACGCCTTCGAACGGATCGGCCTGCTTGACGAATCCATTGAAATTGGTGATGACAATGAAAAGATCTCCCGTCGGAAGGCGTACGCCCGAATGTTTAAACGTGAATTCGATATTTTCCACAAACGACGTCGTAAATTCACCAACCA
>CAYXQY010000023.1:28600-33424 GCA_964466525.1 uncultured Planctomycetia bacterium | reverse complement strand
GTATAACAAGGCATTTTGAGAAGGCAATGCCGAAAAAGAACGCATTGTCGACGAGAAATAACGCCTTTATACGCCGTACGAAGTACGATGAAAGCAGGATGCAACTAAATGTTGCATTCTCTTTCATCAACCGGACGTTTTCTTCGAAAATGAGGCCTCAGCGAGCCCTCTGCGGTGTCCAAAATATCAAAAAAGCAACGCCAAGTTGCTTTTTTGAATTATCAATGACTGCGTCTTCCTCAGAAACCCGTCCGTAGGACGATGAAAGCAGGACGTGACCTAACGTCACGTCATCTTTCATCTTGATGGGGTTTCTTCCGGCAGAACTCCGTGCAGAAGGACTCGCTGATGGCTCACTGAGTGCACACCCTCTTTTCGGATGGGGTCTTATTATGATTGATTCACACAAACGGTTTACACCCGATCGGTGGTACACGTAATCGCAAAACGAACGGGTCCCAAGCGGGATACTCCACTTGCTCGGTGATTCCGAGACGACTTTCGTCGTTCTACGGGAGTGCGGTTGGGGGTAGCACGCCCTTCTCTACGGAAGAATCTGTTACCTGAAACCCATCCGGCACATTGAGCGATCGAACCGTTTGTACCGGCGTTCATCCAACAATTTGTATGCCGGGGCGAGAAACTCCATTCCATCGGATTTCCTTCCGTTTTTTCGGAGTTGTGAGCGAACCGGCTTTCCCGACAAAAAACGTCCGGGACCGTAAAACTGAAGTGGGAGTAGACCCTGCCGCTTCGCTGGAACGTTTTCATTTTTCTGCTGGAGCGTTGCTTCCTTTTACTCGCCGACAAATGGATCGGGAGCCGAACCAAACGCACCCCATCCCACATGAAAGCATCAACCTGACCCGGTACCACACAAACCCACTTCATACGGCCGAACATCTCACAACAATGACGCCCGAAAGGTTTCAGCATGGTTGTTACTTCATATGATTTATTGCATCCTGTTAGCGGGCATTTCTTCATCGTTCAACTCCTGAAAGGGAAGAACATCCATGTCATATCCACAGAATATTGCAATTATTGGTGGAGGTCCCTCCGGCTCGACGCTCGCCGCTCTACTTGCCCGGGAGGATAAAAACGTCGGGGTCTTCCAGCCCGAACGTGATGAAGGCATCATGGTGGGCGAGTCTCTGGTTCCCGGAATCGTTCCGATTCTGCGGGAGCTCGGGGTCGAAGACGAGGTCCGATCGATCGGGCGATTTAAACCCGGCGCGGCGTTCAACATCAAAGAAAATTCCTCCCCGGTCTTCTCATTCGACCGCATTCCCGGTGAACTCCCATCGTACGCTTACAACGTACGTCGAAAGGCATTCGATCGAACGCTGCTTGACAACGCCATCCGAGAAGGTGCCACACGCTTCCCCTACAGAGCAGAAGTCTCTTCGGCCGACGACGGGGAACGGATCAGGCTCTCCCGGGATCTGCCCGATCAGGTCTTTTCAACGTTTCACGGACAACCCGACCTGATTGTGGATGCGACCGGACGGACCCGCCTTCTGCCCCGAATGCTCGATCTACCGTCCGAAACGGTGGGGGATACGCAGGGGTCCGCCCTGTTCACTCACCTGGACGACATGGCGGAAGCGGATCGGGGCAACGTACACACCGAAGTGTTTGACCGGGGATGGGCGTGGCGTATACCACTTGAGAACCGGGTATCCATCGGCATCGTAACGGAGGAATCATATATGGATGAAGTGGGCGACACAAATGAAGAACGTCTACAGTATTTCCTGCAAAACATTCCCCGGCTTCAATCCCTCTCCCGGAACAGCGAACGCATGGAGCCCGTCTATCGTTTCGACAACTACCAGTTGATCTCGAATGAATTGTACGGGAAAAACTGGGTTCTTCTCGGGGATACAGCCGGTTTCATTGACCCGGTCTTCTCGACCGGGTTGTTCCTGGCGATGGACAGTGCACGCACCCTGTCCGAAGGGCTTCTTTCGGACCGTCCCCCGCAAACCGTTCTTCGAACGTACGAGCAAACCGTGCTCGATCGGCTTGAAACATGGCAGGAGGTCATCCGTTATTACTACAACGGCCGGCTTCTGGCCGTGATCGACCTGGGCCAGGAAATGAAACGCACAACCATCGGGAAACTGCTTAACACGCACGTCCGAAAACACCTGGGACGTATTTTTACAGGTGCTGCCTCCGACTCCTGGTATAGTATTGCGCTGCTCAAGTTCATGTGTAACTATGGACTCCGAAATCGGGATCCAGAGGAGTTCAAAGTCTTCTGACAGGTACCATCCGACCGTTATCCGGAGCATCGCACGGGGCGCGTGGTCTGCGGTTCCGGTCAGAAGCTGCCGGAGCGTCCCCCGCGGCGTATTGAGATCAAACCGAACCATGAACTAAGATACACCGTCAATCTACTCATAAGGAACCGAAATCAAACCCTCTTGATGTGCTGGTTCGTTCAAGAACACCATAGTCTGCCCGGACACCATGTCGGAAAACAATAATGTTGCACCGAAACAAAAACAGCTCGAAGAAGAACTCAAAGAACTGATCGTCGACGGGCTCGTGCTGGAGGACGTGACCCCCGGGGATATCGACCCCGACGACCCCCTCTTCAATACCGGGGTGGGCCTGGACTCCGTTGACGCGCTGGAACTGGTCATGCTGCTCCAGAAAGAATACGGCATTGACGTGTCCAACCCGGACGAGGAAACCAAACAGCACTTTGAATCCATCCGAACCCTCGCCAAATTCGTTGCTCAAAAGAAAAACGAAACGTAAGCCCCATGACCTCCACAAGCAAAATCACATCGGTGACCAAGAACGTGCTCTCCCGTATGACCCGTCAGGACCCGGAGGAGATTGAACTGGAACATCACCTGAACGAGGACCTCGGGCTCGACAGCATGGATGCCGTCGACCTGGTCGTGGATCTGAAAATGGACCTCGGCGTGGAGTTCGGAAGCGATGACGTGGAGGCGGTATCCACCGTTCAGGATATTGTTACGCGGATTCAGAACAAGCTGAATGACAGCGACTGATCGGATTACCGCCGGGGTTGAACATCTGGTCCTGTTTCTGTCCGTCGCCCTCTACCCGTTTGCTATCTATCTGGGGCTGGAGTACTACCGCATCGATCCGCGCCTGGTGTATGCAGTGGCCGGCGGAGTGCTGGCACTTCGCTTTGGCTACAGCATGCGGTACGTCGATCCGTCCCGGCTGAAGCGCCTGCTGGTTCCGGGGATCGGGGTTCTTCTGCTTTTGATCACCGGTGCTCTGCTCAACGACGACACCATCTTTTATCTTATGCCCGGTCTGGTCAGTGCGCTGTTGGCGGTGTTTTTTCTACGCAGCCTGTACGCCCCTCCTTCCATGATCGAATCGTTTGCCCTGATGTCCATTTCGGACCTGACGGAGGAAACGCGTCGGTACTGCAGGCGTGTCACGGGCGCCTGGGTTATTTTCCTGTTCCTTAATTCCATAGCGGTCTTCGTCCTGACCTTCTACGCATCACGTGAACTCTGGACGCTGTACACGGGCGTCATATCGTATCTGTTGATGGGCCTGTTTTTCGCCGTCGAATTCGGGTATCGCGTCTGGAAATTTCGTCAGTACAGGGGTTACTGGTTTGATCCTCTCCTCCGCTGGATATTCCCGCCTCGCGGACACGTCAAGCCCACCTATATTCCCCTGCGTAAACTGATGGTCCAGGGCCGGCGAGGGACGCATCCCGTTTCGACCGGAACGGACGGCAAGCGGACCTGGGACGACCTGTCCCGGCAGGTGTCCGGGCTCTCCAGCAAGCTATTGGAGGTGCGTAAAAATACATCTCCCACTCCCTCCCGTTGGATCGTCACCAGTGATAGCGCGTTTGACTTCTGCACCGGGGTTCTGGCGGCCTGGCAGACGGAGGCTGTTGTCGCCATTCCTCCCGGGGGAAACACGGACACCCTGAAACAGATGGTCGACAAAAACACGGCCGGCATCATTTCGGATCACGTGAGCCCCGACGCCGTACCGGGTCATCCGGTCATTGATCCCACCGCTCACGCTAACGACAAACACGATTTCGACATCCTTGATTCCGAGAAGCCCTGCCTTGAACTGTTCACGTCCGGTTCAACCGGATCACGTACGGCCGTTCGAAAGAACCTGTCGAACCTGACGGAGGAAATCTGGACACTGGAGGAAAGATGGCGCGACCGCCTGAATGACTGCACCATCGTCTCCACGGCTTCACACCATCACATCTACGGACTTCTGTTTCAGGTGCTCTGGCCGCTGAGTGCAGGACGGGTCTTTTACGAATCCACGGCACTTTACCCGAACGAAATCGTCGAAGCGATCAAAACCAGCGGTACGGCCGGCGTTTGTCTGGTGTCCACCCCCGCTCATCTTCGGCGGTTCGTGAAGTTCGATGACGCCGACTCGATCACCGATCACGTAAAAATCGTGTTTTCCTCCGGTGGCAAGTTATCGGGAGACACGGCAACACAACTCCGGGACCTGTTCGGGCACGCTCCGGTCGAGATCTTCGGTTCGACCGAAACCGGTGGGATTGCCTGGCGGGTACGTGATGGAGCGGACCATTCCTGGCAGCCGTTCGAGCCGGTTTCGATCCGCGTGGAGGACACACTCCGTGTCCAGTCCCCGTTCGTTCATGAGGACCTGACGGAAGAAAACGGCTGGTTCCAGACCGGGGACCGGTGCCGCCGCGGGAAGGAAGGATTCGTGTTTGAGGGCCGTGCGGACCGCGAAGTAAACATCGCCGATCGACGTGTCTCGCTGGAAGAAGTGGAACAGGCCCTTCAGAGCCACTCATTCGTAAATCAG
>CAYXQY010000023.1:16143-28590 GCA_964466525.1 uncultured Planctomycetia bacterium | reverse complement strand
CGGGCAACGTCAATTGAACGTGACGCGTTTGACTCCACCCGCCGGGTGGTTGCTGCTGCGGTGGTCCCGAGCGAGGAAGGCTCCTTACTGCTGTCCGACCACGACCGAAAACACGTGAACAGACAACTCCGGGAGGACCTGACCGAACAACTTGCCCCGGTGGCCATTCCTAAGCTCTTCCGGTACATCGAGAAGCTTCCGCACGACGAACGTGGAAAAGTCACGGACGAACACGTACGAACCCTGTTCAAACAACACGAGCACCGGGGTAATCATGAGTCGAACACCTGACGTCCTTGAACAGACCGTGTCGGACCGGGAAGCACACCTGCAGCTTCAGGTTCCGCACGACCTGGTATACACAGACGGGCACTTTGAGGGGGAACCCATCGTTCCGGGTGTGGTGCTGCTGGACTGGGCGCTGGAGATCGCCCGTGATGTGTATCCCTCGCTCAAGAAACTGTCCGAAATCCGAAGCATAAAGTTTAAACGGTCCCTTCAACCCGGCGATCAGTGCGAGCTGGAACTGCACCGGAACTCCTCCTCATCCGCTATTTCATTTACGTATCACCGAAGGGACCGGATTTGCGCAGAAGCAGAATGCCGGTTCGGCGACACCTGACGTTGACGTTTCTCCTCCGTTCGTCTCACCTCCTCTTCATTCAGACCGCATGTTCAAGCCGGTGCTTGTCGTTCCCCTTTATAACCACGGTGAGCCGTTCCGGGACCTCGCGGGGAAACTGGTTTCGTTCGACCTCCCGGTTATCGTGGTGGACGATGGAAGCAACCGGGAAACACAGGACGTGCTTCGAGAAATCAACGAACAATACGAGATCCTCAACGTTCTCCACCACCGTCGGAACCGGGGAAAAGGAAAAGCGGTGATGACCGGTATCACTCACGCTTCCGCCCGGGGCTTTACCCATGCCCTGCAAATTGACGCGGATTTTCAACATGATCCGTCCGACATTCCAGAGCTCCTGAACCGGGCGAAACAACACCCGGAATCCCTTGTTCTTGGCATCCCATCGTACGACGATTCGATCCCTTCACATCGGTTTTATTTCCGATACCTGACACACGTCTGGATCTGGATCGAAACCCTCTCGTTCGCCATTCCGGACGCACTGTGTGGATTTCGAGTTTATCCCGTAGAACGAACACTCGGTCTGGTTCGACGGCATGAGATCGGGAATTACATGGAGTTTGACCCCGCTCTGGCCGTGCGGTTCTACTGGGAAGGAGGGGACATCAAAACCCTCGACACAGATGTCCGATATCTTCCGGAGGTGCCGTCGAACTATCGCCCTGTCGGGGACACCGCACGAATCTCCTGGATGCACTTCCGGTCCGTACTCGGTATGCTGTATCGATTCCCACAGCTGCTTCGTAGATCCATCGGAGACCGACAGGAAGATCCGTCAACGGCTTGCGGACCAGACCCTCCGAACGAAAATTCAGGCGACCCGTTTCCCTTTGGTTGACACCCGGGGTCTGGTACCTTTACCGATCCCTTCCTAAAATGGAGGCACCGGATCGTCGTATCTGTGTCGACGAGTTCTGTTTGATTGCCTTTCATAATCCGCCTGCCCCAGCGCTTCACCTTTGATCTTATACGCTGTGACGCGGATAATCTACTGACTGATCGCCGGATCACCTTCCGTTACACTCTTCCCTGACCCATGACCGAACAGCCCAGCCTCGAACTCACTTCGGACCGGAACGTATCACTGGACGACCTGATCTCCGCGGTAAAAAATAACCGCCCCGTGACCCTCCCGACCTCGAAGGAATGGCGCAGGGAGATGGAAAACGCAGCGACATTTGTCCGGGAGACCTGGACGAACAAACGGGAAATCTACGGTGTAAACACGGGAGTGGGTGATACCAGCTATCAGACGATCCCCGCCGAACAGGTGGAAAAATTTCCCGAGCGCCTCGTACAGTTTCACGGTTGCGGACTCGGGGAACATCTGACGGAAGATCAGACACTGGCCGTTCTACTCGTGCGGTTACTATCTCTGATCAACCCGCCGTCAGGGGTACGTATTTCACTGCTAAACCGGCTTCGTGACCTGATCAACCATCGAATACTTCCCCTGATTCCGGAGGAGGGATCGGTGGGGGCCAGCGGGGATTTAACACCGCTCTCGTACGTTGCGGCGGTTCTGATGGGCAAGCGAAACGTAAGGTACGAAGGCGAGGTGATGAAAACGGCAAAGGTCTTCGAAACACTGGAGATTGAACCGGTCACGCTTGCCCCCAAGGAATCACTGGCGGTTATGAACGGGACGTCCGTCATGTCCGGCCTCGCACTCATCGCCCTGGACCGTTCGGAGTACCTGATGAAACTTTCTACGCTCGTCACCGCCCTCTCCGTTACGGCACTCAGGGGAAATCCCGATCACTTCGACTCCCGGATCTTTAAGTGGAAACCGCACCCGGGCCAGGGCGAGGTCGCGCGCTGGCTTCGTGAAGTGCTCGGAACGACAGACCATCACGATACAGAAACCGTTCCGTACGAGGAGAATCAACGCCCTCAGGACCGGTATTCACTGCGTTGCGCCCCTCACATTGTCGGCGTTCTGGCCGACGCACTCCCCTGGATGAAAGATCAGCTCGAAACCGAAATCAACAGTTCGAACGACAACCCGCTTGTTGACGCGGAGGAAGAGGAGGTGCTGCACGGGGGGAATTTCTACGGAGGCCACGTTGCCTTTATGATGGATTCACTGAAGAATCCGGTGGCGAACGTCGCCGGGCTTCTCGATCGACAGTTCGCACAGCTCGTTGATCCGAAATTCAATCGAGGACTGCCGGCCAACCTGACCGGTACAACCGGCGAAGATACCACTATCAACCACGGATTCAAGGGACTTCAGATTGGGACGTCCGCCTGGGCTGCCGAAGCCCTGAATCATACGACACCCTCCGGTGCGTTTTCCCGATCGACGGAAAGCCATAACCAGGACAAAGTCAGCATGGGAACGATCGCCAGCCGGGGCGCCCTCCGCACGCTGGAACTGAGCGAACAGACCGCCGCCGCAACACTTCTCGGTGCCGTACAGGCCGTCGAACTACGAGCACAGTCGGGGGACATTGACCTGGAAGAACTAACGGAGCCCCTCCGGCAGCTGTTCTCTGAGGTTCGGGAGCTGTCCCCATTTCTTGAAGAAGACCGGCCGCTGGAGCAGGAACTTCGCACGATTCTGAATGAAATTCAACAGCAGAACCTGGACCCTGTTTCAAATTTATCCTGACCAATGACGATATTCAAAAACATACAGTTTCACGCTGTATCCTTCGCACTGATTCTTGCTCTGGTGATCGGTACCCGGGACGTACATTCGGAGAACCAGGAGTCGACCGAACGATTTGGGGAATACAACACGGTGAATCTGTCCGATCCTCCCCCTTTATTTCAACACATTCAATCGCGCCTGCAGGAAGTCTCGTACTTCCGCGCAGAATTCACGGAGGAGAAATCACTGGAGGCACTCTCAAGAACCATACAAAATAAGGGCTTCGTTCTATTCGCACGGGACCGCGGACTGTTCCGTCAGGTGACGGAACCGTTTTCCAAAAAACAGCTGATCACGGACAAAGGACTGGTCATCGAAAAAACCCCGGAAGGAACCCGTCGCAGGAAACTGGAACCCGGCTCGGCTCCGAGACAGTTTCTCGATGCCCTCTACCTCGTGTTTTCCGGAAACTTCGACGATTTTCAGGATCGGTTTCAGGTCGAACTGAAGGTAACACCGGCATCCGATTCCGGTAATACGTCGTCCCCGGAGTGGTATTTACGACTGACCCCCGCTGACGGACGGATGGAAAAATTTTTTTCACGGATGATCATTGAGGGACGGGGAAACGGCCTTACATCTTTCACACTTGAGAAACAGAACGGGGATTCCACCCACACCACGTTTACCCGGCAGTCGTACCCGGATTCCCTCAGCGAAAAACAAACGTCGAAGTTCCGGTCGATGAAATCCGCGCATTAAATCAATCGATTCATCCCCACGATCACAGCAGGCTCATGTCGAACGACAGCTCCCTCCTGCAACAGGTCCGAATGGCGGTGGGTGGGCTGATGGTCTGGATGGCCCTCTCCGGATGCACCGTGATTCAACAGGCTTTTTCCCCGGAGCCCTTACCGGTTCTTGAGCCGTCCACGTTCGAACAATCGGTGTCCCTTCGGCACCGGGTGACCATTGCATCCGGAGATCAGGAGTTTTCGTTTCAATCCATCACCGAGTTCCGGGAAGACCGGATGGTTATCGTCGGTCTCAGTTCGTATTCCACCACACTTTTCACCATTGAGGTCGTGGAGGACGAAGTCCGCGTGCAGTCCAAAACCGACCTTCCGCTGAACCTTGAAAAATTCGCGACGGACATGCAGTGGGTCCTCTGGCCCGATCCTCCAGAAATAGAGGGCATCCGTGTGGAATCCGAGCGGAACGGCTCCGGATTCACACGAACGATCTATCGGAACGGCGAGTACATTGGAACGGTTCAAGCGGTAAAACCTCCTCCGGAATCCAGTAAAATGACGTATCGTAAACAGGGAGGCGACACGCTCAGATTAAAACTGCTTTCGAGTGAGGACATTCCGACCAACTCATGACACACGGAGATATTCGTCTGCCGGAAATGGGCATCGCCTGTGCACTCGGATGGAACAGGAAGACCATCCGGGAACGGCTCTTCAGTGCTCCCGAGCCCGGTCTGGAATACTCGGACCGGTTTCTCGCGGATGAAACGTCCGTTCCGGTGGGACGTGTATCCGCCGGCCTGGAAGGGGAGCCCGAACTCCCCGAGGTTCCGTCCCATTTATCGGAGTTCGACTGCAGGAACAATCGACTGGCCCTTCTTGTTCTCAATCAGATCAGACAACCTCTCGAATCGGCTCTGAACGAAGCGAAGGCCGGCGACGTGGGCATCGTGATGGGCACAAGCACCTCCGGGGTTGAAAACAGTGTGCACGCCGTCCGGGACTGGAAACACACCGGTACACTTCCCGACTCGTTTCACTACCATCAGATGGAAATGGGTGGGCTTGCCGAATTTCTCGGGCGTTACCTCGACGTCGAAGGCGTCCGTTACACCATTCCAACATCCTGTTCGTCGAGCGCAAAGGTCTTTGCCGCCGCTCGTTCCCTCATCGAAAACGGTGTGTGCGAAACGGTCCTGGCTGGAGGGGTTGATTCGCTTTCCCGGCTTACACTCAACGGGTTTTATTCGTTGCAGTTACTATCGACCGAACCCTGCAACCCGATGAGCAGTAACCGGAACGGAATCAACATTGGAGAAGGAGGCGCCCTGTTCCTGATGACGGAAGATGCGGACGGTCCCGCGCTGCTGGGGGTGGGTGAATCCTCGGACGCACACCGCATGAACGCACCGGATCCGGAAGGGCACGGCGCCCAACTGGCGATGGAATACGCGCTCCGGGACGCCGGTCTGAACCCATCACAGGTGGATTACCTGAACCTTCACGGCACCGGTACGGAGAAAAACGACGCGATGGAGGCGAAAGCCACGCATCGACTGTTTGGAAGCGGCGTGTCCTGTAGCTCCACCAAACCGTTCACCGGTCACACGCTTGGAGCGGCCGGTGCCGTGGAAGCCGGTTTCTGCTGGATGATGCTGGAACGCTACGGAGACGATCTGCCCATGCCCCCTCACCTCTGGGATGGACACCTCGACCGTGACCTGCCTGAACTTGACCTCGTCCCAAAAGGGGGACGCCGCGGGACGGACCGACCCGTGCTCATGAGTAACTCATTCGCGTTCGGCGGAAACAACTGTTCGGTTATTATTGGGAGAACTCAAGATGACTGACCTCGCACTGAACAGCTGGTGGGCCTGGGCACCGGGTTGCCCCAATCGGGACGACTGGAAAACGGATCGCCCCCCCGAATCGTACCTGCGGAATCTGGAAGGATCCGGAGTTCCGGACGTGGACTGGATTCCCTCCCGGAAACGACGACGCTGCAGCAACCTGACCCGTATTGCCCTGCACGTTGCCGTCCGGTGTTGTCGGGAAGCGGACATTGATCCGGGCCAGGTCAAAACGGTCTTTTCAACGCGTCACGGCGAGATGTCGACCACGTTCCAGCTGCTGAACTCCCTGGCCGACGACGAACTAATTTCACCGATGTCCTTTGGAAACTCCGTACATAACACCCCGTCCAGTTATTTTTGCATCTGCACGGACAACACGAACCCGTCACGAACGGTATCCGCCTGCGAGGAAACGTTTCAGCATGGGTTTCTGGATGCGGCCGGGTTGTTGAATATCCTGCCTGAGATGCCGGTACTGTTCGTGCATGCCCATACGGCCCTGCCCGAACCCCTCAGCAAATTTGAGCCATTTCAGAATACATCGTACGGAACAGCATTCCTTTTTGACACACCCAACACGTCCGAAGATGGCATCACGCTATCACTGGAACCGGAAAATAGCGCAACCACGTTCCGAGTTCCAGCGGCAATTGCGTTTCTTCGGTGGTATCTGCACGGGGATAACAGATTGCTACTCCCTCGAACCAACAGTTCCCTCTGCTGGACCTGGTGCCGGCAGGAGCCCGATGAGTAAGTTTCTGCACGGTTCCTTGTGCCAAATACGGTTCACGGAAAATTGCAAACGCCAGTCGGTGTTGATAGAGTACTCCAGAGAGTGAAATTCACACGATATCACCGTTCCACAGGTTAAACAGCAAATGTCGGGCACTCGATCGTATCCTACCCCTGACGAACTTCTCCCGCATTCGGGCCGGATGAACCTTCTGGAGGAGGTACGGGAGCATACAGCCGAACATACCACGTGCCGGTTCGTTCTGACCCGGGAGCACGTGTTTTATCGAAACGGCTGTATTCCCGCCTGGTTCGGGGTCGAATTCCTCGGACAATGCGCGTTTTACCATTTTCAGCTCAACCGTCATCTGCAGGAAAAACCCGGGAAACAGGGTCTTTTTCTCGGCGGACGGCGCATTTCTTTCGCCACATCTGAATTTGAGCTCGACAGACCGTATATTGTTTATGCGGAGGATTTTGGAACGAACGACCGTTTTTTCGCGGCTGCAGGATATATCTGTCCGGCGGACGAAAAGCAGGAAAAACTGGTACAGGGACGTCTGAACGCACTACTTCTTGACCGTGACAACTCCCTGTTGAGCGCCCGGATGGAACGATTTTCGACGGACTGACAGAAATACGAATTCGTGAAGCCCAATCTGAGCGTAAAAGCAAGTAACCAGAAGGATGTCAGTTCTTCCAACAAGATAAGAAAACGAAATGGATGCCGGCGTTTCAGACAAAATGAATAGTCATTGAAACATGCATCAGAGACGTTCACTCGCAAACAAAGCTCAAACCGTTCGCCAGAACCTACACCGCAGGAGAACAAACACCATATGAACAGAGACGTCGTGATTACCGGCATGGGCGCGCTGAGCCCCCTCGGCACGACCTGGGACGAGGCAGGTGACAGGCTACGGAACGGAAGGAACGGTCTCTCAATCAACGAGGAGTGGCAGGAGCTGGAAGGAATTGACAGTTACATCTGTGGACGGGTTGATCGAGAAACCGCCGAACTTGAGGAAGGAATCGACCCGCGGCATCTTCGGTCCATGGGCCGGGTGTCCCTGCTCTCCGTCCGGGCGGTGAACAAGGCACTGGACGACGCCGATTTTCTGGACCACCCGGCCCTCACGGACGGCTCCACGGGCGTGTCGTTCGGCTCCACCGAAGGGAGCCAGAAGGCTTCGTTTAGGTTCGCCGACCGAATAGACCGGCACAACAGCATCAACGGCATTAAACTGGCTGATTACCTTCAGTCCATGACCCATTCCAGCCCGGCCAACATCGTACGGCATTTCGGTGTGGACGGACGTATGGTCTCCACGTCCACCGCCTGTACGTCCGGAAGTCAGGGCATCGGCTACGGATACGAAGCCATTAAATTCGGCAGGCAGGACGCCATGATTGTCGGCGGTGCGGAAGAACTGGTGACCAGTGCCGCAGCGGTGTTTAACGTGATGTTTGAAGCCTCCACGCAACACGAACAGCCATTCACCACCCCCCGACCTTTCGACCAATCACGGGACGGTCTCGTCGTGTCCGAGGGCGCCGGCGCACTTCTTCTGGAGGAACGGGAATTCGCCCGCCGGCGTGGTGCGGACATCTACGGGCGGGTCATCGGTTTTGACTGCACCTGTATGTCCAATCACCTCACGATTCCGGCCCCGGAAGGCATTGAGCCGGTGTTTACAAAGGTCCTTGACGACGCGGATTGTACACCCGCCGACGTGGATTACATCAACGCCCACGCGACAGCAACGACCAGCGGAGACATCGCTGAAAGTCAGGCAACCGGGACCGTGCTCGGATCGGAGATCCCGGTTAGCACGCTGAAGGGCCACATGGGACACACGCTCGGGGCATGCGGCGCCGTCGAAGCCATCTACAGTCTTCGCATGGCGACCGAAGGATGGCTTGCTCCAACGCTCAATACCGGAACCATCGACGGGGAGTGTGGGGACCTCGACTACATCCTGAACGAACCCCGGGAGGAAGACGTCAGCATAATCATGAATAATAATTTCGGTTTTGGAGGGGTCAACACCTCCATCCTCTTTTCGCTTTCGAACTGATTTTACGGACATTACCCGTGCCCGACGATCCCTCGGACAACCTGGAGCAAACCGTCCTGAACGCCGTTCGGGAGGTGCTCGAACCCGGCGATGACTTTACTGCGTCCAGTTCCCTCCTGGATACGGGACTGGACTCCTTTTCCATCACGCAGCTTCTACTCGAAATCGAAGAAGAAACCGACATCTGGCTCGACGAATCCTACCTGACCCGGGATCATCTTCAGGACGTCAAATCCCTCACGACCTGCCTCCGCGAGGTGGCCGGGAGTGACCTCAAGCAGGAGGAGACCTCCACCACACCGGGTTCCTCCGAATGAATACTTCTGATTCCCCTGCATACGACGTACTGGTTGTTGGGGGAGGCCCGGCCGGTATCGCCGCATCGATCGCTTCCGCCCGGGGCGGTGGGAATACACTGCTTGTCGAACAGGCTTCACAACCCGGTGGAAACGTTATTCGTTCAAATGTGCATACCATCTGTGGCCTGTTCGAAAACGGCGGGGACGATTCGGAATCGGTACACCTCGGATTTCCCGTCTTTTTTGCGGAGCGCCTGTACCAGCGGGGTGGTGCAAGGGAACCGACCCGTGCCGGAAAGGTCCACGTGCTTCCGATATTTCCCAGGGAATTCGCATCACTTGCCCGAGACCTTGCAGCGGATCAGCCCGGCCTGACCCTCCACCTCAATACCCGCCTCGAATCCGTGATCCGGAAGGATAACACCTGGCACGTACGACTTCATAACCGTTCGACGGACCGGCGGACCGTTCATCAGGCGCAATATCTCCTCGATACGTCCGGCGATGCCATTGCGGCGAAACAGGCCGGAGCGGCGTGTTTGGAACCGCCCCCCGACCAGCTTCAGATTCCGTCCTACATCGCCGAGCTTTCCGGTGTCCCGAACGCGTACCTTGAGGGGTTTTCAAAACTTCGTTTGCAGCACAGCGTCGCGGAAGGGGTCAAGGAAAATGTGCTTCCCGACGGATGTGAGTCCATTCTTCTCCGACCGGGAAAATCGGACGGAACAGGATTTATCACACTGAACCTACCCCGTGAATGTGGGAAATCATTCGATCCCACGAATCCGGATCGTGTCCGATTGTACGAAGAAATCGCCCGGGACCGGCTCCACCGGATCGTGACATTTCTTCGCAAGTCAAACGACGACCTCCGGAACCTGTCCATCCGTTCGTTACCCGAACGAATCGGTATACGGGAGACCCGTCGTGTGGAGGGGCGTACGGTTATTGATGAATCCCATGTACTGAACGGTCAATCATGCAACGGCGCCGTCGCCCGTTCCGCCTGGCCGATTGAGTTGTGGGAAACGTATAAGAAACCACGGTTTGACCTTCCGGACGCACCCTGTGAAGTTCCACTTGACAGTCTCGTTAGTAGAACGTATCCTGAGCTTGGTGCCGCGGGCCGGTGCCTGTCCGCCACCCGGGAAGCCCTCGGAGCGCTCCGGGTGATCGCCACCGCCATGGATACCGGACAGGCACTTGGTTTTGCGGCGGCACTCGCCCGCCCGGACGGAACGCTGCACGGCGTCCGGCCATCAGCGGTTCGGGATCAGAAACGAACACATTTTCCGTGCGAACAACACACGACGACTGGAAGCACGGAATTTAAAGGTCACTGAACTGAACGACGATATGTTGTACGATATGTCGTATTCTTTTCACCGTAAAATTGTTCGAAATACATTTGTTCTCACGTTTTCTCTTCAGACTTATGCAGAAACGCCATTTCGTTTTTCTCACAGCCATTCTTTTCGTCCTATCGGCCTGTTCGGCCGCCAGGAACGTCTCGACAAAAGCGCGTCCAAAAGAACCGCTTTACGATCAATCCCCGGTTTATAACAAGGTGAATCTTCATCCCTATTCCAACCGAAATGTCCTGACAACCGTCAACTACCAGCTTCCGGGATTCATCCCGCGCTGTACCAAAATCAAGTTTAATATGATTGAACCGGATAAAGCTGTTTTTACGATCGTAGACACGGGGGAACAATACGAATACGCGTTGAACGGACACACCCAGGAATCCCTTCGTTCTCACCTGAAGAAAGTGTTCAGTCCTGAATGCTCCGACGAGGACCTGTCCAACCTGAACGAAACGGATATGAAAGGGATTCGTGCGGGGGACGTTCGCATCGGCATGACCAAACAGGGAGTGATCTACGCCCTCGGGTATCCTCCAGACCACCGTACGCCCTCCACGGAAGCGAACGAATGGCTGTACTGGAAACATCATTTCGACCGGTTCCGGGTTCATTTCAACGACGAAGGGAAAGTCGTACGAATCGAGAATTGAACGCCTTGCTTCCGGCTCAACAAGTCGAACCTTCGTAACACGCCGTTCTTTTACGTGAAATTCAAACCAGACGGGTGCAGGAACCAGTCCAAAATTCGGAAAACATGACCGCCACCGACGCGAAGTCGATGGCGCAGTGGATTGCCTTCGCCCCGTTTGCATTTCAGGCGACCGTTCTTCTGCGTGATGCGGGGGTGCTTGAAACCCTTGCCGAACAGGGCGGCGCGGCAGAGCCGTCCAGTCTGGCAGAACACACGGACCTGTCCGAGTACGCGGTGTCCCTTCTGTTGGAATTCGGAGAGCATCTGGGCCTGGTTGAGGAATCGGACGGTGCGTTTTCAATCGGCCCGGTCGGGATCTTCGTCCTGAACGATGAAATGACCCGGATCAACCTCAACTTCACCCGGGACGTCAGCTATGACGCACTACCGTATCTCAAGGAATCGTTTGACCGGGAAGAGCCCGTCGGTCTATCCACACTCGGCCCGTGGGACACCCTGTACGACGGCCTTAGCGACCTGCCGGAACCGGCGAAGACAAGCTGGCACGAGTTCGACCATTTTTACTCGAAACAATCCGCCGATGAGCTCGTACCCGTTGTTTTTGAGGAACCGGTCGATACCCTGCTTGACGTGGGTGGAAACAACGGGGTCTGGGCCAGGGAATTTCTGGAACACGATCCGGAGGTATCGGTCCATATTCTCGATCTGCCCTCCGTTTTGGAAGATGCCCGGGAGAACCTTGATAAGTACGGTCTCTCGGAACGGGTGACGTTCGTGGAACAGGACCTACGAGACGAGCCGGTTCAATTTCCGCGAGGAACGGACGTCATCTGGATGAGTCAGCTGCTGGATTGCTTTCCTCCGGAATGGATCTCCGTACTTCTGTCGGCCGCCCGGGACGCCATGAACCGGGATACCCGGCTTCTCATTGTGGAAATGTGCCCGGACCGTCAGGAATTTGAAGCGGCTGCGTTTTCCCTTGATGCCATCTCCCTCTATTTTACCTGCGTGGCCAACGGGAAAAGCCGGTTCTACCGGTTCGATCAGCTCCGGGAGTTTATCAGGGATGCGGGCCTTACCATCGACGGCACCCGGGATGTCCGAGCAAGCGGCCACACCCTGATTTCCTGTCGTCCGGACGATTAATTCCGCACGTTTTTTGAGTCGGTTGTCCCACTGTCCCATACCGGTCGTCCCTTTCAACTGATTGATCACTTCCCGGGAAAACATTCTACCAGCTAAAACGGAACCGGCATCTGGATTCTGAAAAGTGGTCCACCCGTGGCCTTGGCCTGGCCTGCGGAGAAGGGCTCCTTTCAGTCGTAATGGCTTCTCCCGTTTTGCGGCCCGGCTCAGAGGACAAACACGGGGCTCCCCCCTTATAGAAATCGCAAAAAAATACCATGGGGCAAACGGGAAGGGAACAATGAAACCCCTATGTCTGAATGGAACATGGCAAACGAGCTGATCCG
>CAYXQY010000023.1:0-16133 GCA_964466525.1 uncultured Planctomycetia bacterium | reverse complement strand
ACTCGCTGAATTTCTCAGTCCAGTCCCTCGACGCATCACTGAATCGCCGCTCCCCCGGTTTCAGTTTACAGGGTTTGTAGAATGTCACGCGCATATCAATTGGGTCGGGTGGCACCTCGTACCAGGATTGATCCTTTCCAAACGAATGATGATTCAGCTCGATCAGAACCGGAACCACCGGACAGCCCGTCGCCAGGCTCACCTGAGCAGGGACTCGAGAGAACGACCGCAAATCACCCTCCGGAGAACGGGTCCGCTCCGGAAAAAGAAGGAGGTTCCGGTTTTCGTTTATCCGCTCAACACAGGACTCAAACAGTCCGGGCGACGGCTGGTCCTCCATGTAATCGAACCAGCGCGCGACAACGGCGAAATACGACAGGTGCTTCTTTTTCACGATACAATCCGCCGGTCCGATTTTCGCCAGAAGAATAACGGGATCGAGCAGCGTGGGATGATTGGCGATCAATATACACGGACTGTTCTCCGGAATATGTTCAAACCCTCTATACGTTATCCTACGGAACACACCGATTCCGACCAGAAACGATCGAAAAAAGTTCAGCGCCGCGGAAGCAAACTCCTGGCGGTTCCGGGCACGCCGCGAGGTAACCGACACCGACGGGGTCAGAGCAATCATAAGGGAAAATAACAGCGTCAGTAGCCCGAACAAAAGAAACCCAATCCCCGTTGCCAGCACACGATACCATCGCGAAATTTGTTTCGCCATCTGACTTCAACCCGTGAAAAGATCCTTTTTCCCCGCAGGATTTGACCATCGTCGAAATACGATCGTCAATGACCCCGTTCTCCCCTCCCGCTCAGGCGTACTCCTTCAAAAATTGCCCGCCCAGCCGAATCTGATCCTCAGCACATCCTTCTCGAATTCGGGACACCACGTAGTCAATGCTCCTGCTAAGAATGTTGACCCCGTGATCCGGTTCGACAACACAGATCAGACGGAGGTCGTCCCGGTCCGAACCGGTCACGTTCGCGATCCCCGAATAGTTCAGTATAGCCGCTTCCACGGTGCCGCATGAAACCGAGAGATGATCGGATCCGGTATACACCTCCCCGGGGCGGAACCAATCAGGATGAGGATACCCGTGGAAGTGGACAAGGGGTGCGCCACCGGCAAGCAGGTCCGGGGCATACAACGACATGGCAAGCGCATTTGCTACGATGACGTACGTATCGAAGGAAGGTCGGATGTCCTTCCGATTCACGCCGACACCCTCCGGGGACTGGAACAAAAGTGATCCCGCTTCCAGACCGACCCGTACGATGTCCCGTGCCGGATCAAGGTCGGTTTTCTCACAACCCGAACGGGAAGTCACCACGCGGAGGTCCGGAATTTGTCTGTACTGCCTTCGACCGCCGGACTCCGTGCAAACAAACCAGCGGCCATCCCGGTTCCGACGGAACAGGTCTGGATCCTTCCCGTCAATTTCGTCCAGATCGAGCCATTTTGAGCGTGTGAGTTCCCGGGCTCCCTCGAATTCCGGAGGCTCAATATACGCCAGGAATCCATACGAAACACCGGTTCGTCCCTCGAGGTAGCGATCCAGCACATCACGCCGGGACACCCGATCAATCAGGTCGTTAAACCGGGTTCCACGGGGGAACAGACCGGTGTCTTCCAGGCGGTTGCCCAGCTCGACCAGAGACCTTGCCCCATCGGAATCCCCGGGGTCAAATGAAGTTCGTCTAAATTGCGATAGCAGGGGAGGCCGGATGGAGGCTGCAGTCTTCGGAAGGAGCGAACGAATTAGAAACGACCGGAGATCCTCACGTTGGTACAGCGTGTCGGACATATTCATGTTCATCAGTGCAAACTGATCCGGTGATACACCGATCACAAACTCCGACATGGTGTTGATCAGGTGACTCAGCCCCACTGAAATTCGACGCTCGTACGACACGTCATCCGCCGTAAACTCCGGATCGAGCGGTTTCAGCGTAATGACCTGCGTGTTGAACGGATTTTGCACGTAGTGCTTGGGGAGGTACTCCGCCCACGACGTAAAGGATAGAATTTCACGAACATCCCGGTCCGGTGAGCGAAGCACGTATTTGTAAAAGGTATCCGACAGGGACAGTAGCATACTGCGGAAAGCGGAATGTTCCTCCCACAGGTGAAAAACCGCATCAATTTCACCCCGGATTTTCTTCCCGCCCAACCATCGCGAAAACAGATGACCGGACGGACGCCGAGCGTCGTCCCAGTCCAGGACCTCGACGCCGAGCTCCATCATCAGATCACGAAGTTCCCGGCGAAACGTGCGGACCTCCTCATGGGAATAGCCGTTCGGAACCGGTCGAAACGTAACGGTCAACCCGTCCGCAACCCCCTCTGGATTCTCCGGGTTGACCAGTTCCTCCCTCTTTGAGGAATCGATGAGGGATCGAATGATCCGCACGTCCGGATGCAGTTTACCCTCCCTCCTCCCTTCCGACACATCCGATGCGCTGGTACTCACTGATCCATTCATGCGATTTAATGCTCTCCGATTCGAACATTGAATCCGGCTACACCCCGGATAGAAAGTGATCGTGTGCGCGCCGGAACCAGCGGCAGGCGCGACACGAAACAATTTTCGACCTCACCGGATCCAATTCCGACTTCCGGTGGTTTATTGTGATAGCATGCTACCAGACTGTTTCCTGTTTTAAAATACAAACTTTCGCGTCCCGTCGAAACGTCTGTCCTCCCCGGAGAAGCACCCGGTATACCATTCGCCCTTAAAACAAGAACATCCATTTATGAACTACAGATCACTTCAACTGCGTCTTTTATAACGTCAAAACGATGGCACCCTTCTGCCAGAAGAAACGGTTCCCCGTCCACGTGTGCGGGGACCTGTTCGAAAAACTGGACGTATCCCCCTGTTCCCTGTCGTAACGCGACCTCCCTGAGCGTGTTCTGTGTTCCCCACAACCACCTCGGAACCTGCATCATCCGTCGCAGCACGGACACATTACGAACGAGCTGCACGTCGAGTAAACCGTCGGACAGCGAGCCATCGGGAGCGTTCTGAAACCACTGTCCCTGAACCCGCCCATTGCTGATTGACACAAACAGCACAGGTCCACGATACCGCACTCCCTGAACAGTTACCGATGCATTTTTGCCACGGAAGGTTACGAGCTCACGAAGTGCCGCAGGAAGGTATCCCATGTTCCCCGACCGGTCCCTGAGTTCGTCAAAACGATGTGCGATCGCACCGTCCAGCCCAATGCCCATCCCGTTGACAAAATACCGATCGTCAAACCTACCCATGTCAATACAATGATTCGTCCCGTTCCGAAGGACGCCCAGTGCGTCTTCAATCCGATCGGGCAACGGAAGCGATTTCGTGAAATCATTTCCACTACCGGCCGGAATCACCCCGAGACCCGCGTCGGTGTTTAGCAGCCCGGTGACCACCGCGTCCACTGTGCCGTCCCCCCCCACAGCCACAACATGCGTGAATCCCGTTCCGGAAGCCTCCCGGGCCAGCCGGAGGGCCTTTCCACGATCCTCCGCAACCTGTAGTTCGTGTCTCCCGTCCCGTACGTCGAATGTCTGTTGAATCCGGGGGATGATCCACTCGGGAGATTTCCTCCCAGCACGTGGATTTACGACAAACAGAAAGCGCCGGTCTGTCATCCCCCCCCCTTCCGAGCTGCTGAACGACCGGATGCAACCGTCGGGGATTCGGGGCCCGCCGCCCAGAAGTCATAGAAGTTGAACCACTGGTACGGCGCCCGGCAACAGATCTCCTCCATTCGATCCGCCAGTTTCTGCCCGTATTGTTTCAATTTTTCTTCACGGTCCGCCCGGGGCAGATTAATGCGCCCGGCAAATGGTTCCGCGTGTAGATCGTACGTTCGAGCACCGGTGCGCAGGGCATACGTCAACAGTACCGGACACTCAAGAACGTGGGCCATAATATACGGACCGGCGGGCAGCCGTGCCGCGTCCCCCAGAAAATTCACATCAATCGATCGTCCCGACGTTCCCGCGCTTTCACGGTCCCCGAGAATCGCAACGAGCTCCCCCCGGTCAATTCGACTTTTCACGTCCAGTATGGACCGGGGGTTGGACGGATCCACCTCGATCACGTTCATCTGTGACGCCGGATCCGCCGTACGAAGCAGTTCGTTCACCATCGGAGAAATGTCCCAGTACGCCACAATATTAATAGGCATCGCCGCCTCCAGCGCCATGTACCGCATCAGGTAGAAATTTCCGGCGTGGAACGATAGCAGCAGTGCGCCCCGGTTCCTGGAGGCTGCTTCTTTCATCAGCGTTTCTCCATGTGTTCTGATCCGGTACCGGTGCCGTTCACCCAGCCAGCATGAGAATCGATCGAATATGCTTCTGCCGAATTCCAGCACGTGGAAGAACGAATGCCGCATCCCCGGAGACTCCGGCAACCTCTCCGGCCGTCTTGCCCCTGCAAGCTTCCGCAGGTATTTCCGGGACGAGGTTCGAAGGCGTGAGTCAACCAGGAAAAAAAACGTCATAATCGGGTACAACAACCCCCGGCAAACCCACCAGTTCAGTATCCCGACACGGTAAAAATAAAGCAACGCTCGGAAAAACCAGGGTGTGCCCCGTTCCTCGACTTCCGTCCAGTCCTGATCCACGATTTTCCCTGATGCAATTAGATTCAACAAAACCATGAAAACCGTTCCACTGAAAGCGTACGGGGAAACAGCTTTAGCATGGTATAAAAACCCTTTTCCTACCCTCCGGAAACAACTCAAACCGTTTCCCTTACCGTTCAGCACCACTCAACGGACACGTCGAAGCTTAGGAGGCAGCTGAAAAACCCGCAACGGCAGCGAAACGAGTTGCGTCGAAGAGCGAGGAGGCCGCCTCAGTCGATGCCGTCATTGCATCGACGAGAAGGATTTGACAAAGGGAATCAGCGTAACTCGTTCCTCTCAAAGAGGTAGAATGAAATTGGAATCTCTGGGCGATTGCGGATTCTCGCCGACGCGCTTTCGGCATCGCCTGTGAATTCGCGCACTATGGAAAACCGAATTGTATTCTACTGACGAAGCGGGGGTTTTTCAGCAGCCTCCCAGGAAGGAGACACACTTCGTCAATCTCCACTTACGATCCTACTTGAACAGTGCCAAAATTCGATGTAACCGAACCGTGCAGTTTCCGATGATCTACCCCGGGGAAAACCGCCCGTACCGGGAACCCCACGGCGATACAGCCCCCACGAGCCTCCGGTCAAGAAACTCACTTTTCCGTCCGCGGACCGCGCCAGTTGTTCAACCGCTCACGGAGCCGTTCGACGACGTCAGGGTGTTGATCGGCCACGTTTTCCCGTTCATGAGGATCCGTGTTCAGGTTGTACAATCGGACCGGTAGGCGATCCCATTCATGCACCCATTCATAATCCCCGGCGATTCCGCTGTCCCGTAGCAACAATTTCCACCATCCGTCAATAATATAACGGTACTGACGGGTTCGAGACGGCTCGTCCGGCGTCATCCGGGTCACCGCGTAATTGGCTCCAAACACGGCATCCCGGGATTGAACCGCCTGCGGATCGGTCAGGCTGATTCCCGGAAGATGTTCCGGGACGTTAATCCCAACGACATCAAGAATCGTGGGCATGATGTCAATGCTGCTGGCCAGATCCTCTGTGTTACGAACGGGTTCTATACGCTCCGGCATCGAGAAAAAGATGGGGGTTCGAATCCCATTCTCGTACGGAGACGCCTTCGACCGCGCCGCCCAGCGTCCGCTGTAGTTCTCCGGACGGTACATTCCGGGGGTGTTCGGTGCCCAGCCATTGTCCGACACAAATACGATCAACGTGTTATTACGTATCCCCCGATTCTCAAGGCGGTCAACAATCTGCCCAACGGTTCGATCAAACCACTCACACATCGCGTAATATTTCGCTCGTTTCCCCGATCGTCCCTCTTTTTGATATTTCTTTAATATCTCCCCCGGTGGATTGTGCGGGGTATGAGGCATGAACGGTGCGTACCAGGCGAAAAACGGTTTCTCCTTTTCCAGTGAAGTGTCGATAAAGTCAAATAAGGGCTTCACCGTTTTTCGGCCGATGCGGAGTCCACGATCCCCGTGACGTCCGCCCCGTTCCGGATCACCATGGGTCATTCCATGTGTAAAGCCTCCATTTTCATAGGAACCCTCCCACCATTTCCCGCTCTGAAACGTTCGATATCCATGTTCGGACAGTATCGCGGGAAGCCGGGACAACTTCGAAAACCGTTTGTAAATCTCTTTGTTCAGTCGGTGCCGTTTCTGATTTTTCGAGGTCACGTTCTTCCGGTCGTTTCCCGTAATGCCGTGCTGATGGGGATACAGCCCGGTGGCAATGGTCGCCAGCGAGGGGCGACAGAGCGCCGTCGGTAGATATCCCCGCTCGTAAAGTAGACCCTCCTCCGCCAGTGAATCAAGTTCAGGGGTTTGAATCTCATCGTTTCCCATAAACCCAAAATGGTGCCAGGATTGGTCATCTCCAATAATCAACACCACGTTCGGTCGTTGATCCGCTGCCTCAACTACCCCACAGAGAAGCATCAAAACGAGCAGAACTCCCAGTGCAAAGGCACTTCTTCGGTTGTTAGAACGATGATCAGTTAACATCAGAAGCATCCTCAAAGAATCGATAGAAGAATGAATCAATCTGCTGTACAGTATCAACCATTTCTAAGTTGATTGTCTTAATGACCGAACTGCTGATATCCCTGCTGCAGGTGCGGGTTGATATCCGCTTCCGTTTTCACCGTGGTTTCCGGACCGTGGCCGGGTAAAAGAACCGTATCACCCGGCAGAGTCAAAATTTTGTTCTTAATCGAATCGATCAGGGTCTCATGATCCGCCCGGGGAAAGTCCGAACGCCCGATGGATCCCTCGAAAACACAGTCCCCCACAAATGCCTTTTCGAATTCCTCGCTATAAAAAGTCACCCCGCCGGGGGAATGACCGGGTGTATGCCGGACATCGAACTCAATGTTCGCCTCTGTGGTCAACCGTCCCTCACTGATGAACCCATCCACGTCCGGTTCCGGCGGTGCCGTGACGCCAAACGCCCTCGCCTGATCATCGAGGTTTTCCACCAGATACAGGTCCTCCTCGTGCATGTAAAACGGAATGTCGTACCGATCCTGAAGCGCTTTCGCGGCACCAACGTGATCAATGTGACCGTGCGTGGCCAGGATTGATACGGGGGTTCGACCCGTTTCCTGCAGAACCGTGATCAACCGATCCGGCTCGGCACCGGGATCTATCACCAGAACACGACCTTTCTCCGGTTCCCCAAGGAAGTAACAGTTTGAGTGAAAAGAACTGACCGTGCATTTCTTCAGGAATGGATCAGTCATGGGATCACTGCAATTCGGTTCACTATTGACTTTAAACCACCAGAAGCGAACGTCAGCGATCGTAATAATGATCTCTGCCACGTAGACAGAGAGGAAAACAACTCCACTGAAGCGATGCGAAACTTACTCCTCCTGGCAGCTCTGGCAGATACCGTGTACTTTGATGTCATGGCAGAACACTTCAAATTGTTCCCCCTCACACAGGACATTGAGCTGTGCGATCAGTGCATCGCCGGGAAACTCCATGATTTTATCACATTCGATGCAGATCATATGCTGGTGATGGGTGTTGGCAATCGTTTTCTCGTAATAGGCTTTCCCGTTACGCATCACCATTTTCCGAATGAGCCCGCACTCCTCCAGCACATCCAGTGTCCGATACACCGTCGCCCGTGAAACGGAATTGCTCTCGGCGAATTCACGCCGATGAAATTCGTCCGCCGTAAAATGGTCTTCCGATTCAAGCACGGCTTCCAACACCTCCGTGCGCGCTTCGGTCACTTTCAGGTTGTTTTCACGGAGATAATCGGTAAACTTTTCCTTAATCGCCTCAATTCGACGGGATTCCAGTTCCTCG
Organism: uncultured Planctomycetia bacterium; assembly: GCA_964466525.1. Taxonomy (GTDB): domain Bacteria; phylum Planctomycetota; class MHYJ01; order CAYXQY01; family CAYXQY01; genus CAYXQY01. The sequence goes on along the minus strand of CAYXQY010000023.1, from coordinate 8,200 downwards.
ACACTGACCTCTTCATTCACGGTGAATGATTTTACCTGAGAAAAACTATACGACGACCTCCAAAAGAAACACCTTCTATAGTGTATTGCGAACATCGATTGAAGATCAACGTACAATACATTTATCGTCCACTCAAAGATGCGAAAATACAAATTAAAACCCCACCCAATTCCTGACACGACTGTAATGGACCTGCTGTCCCGGTTAACCGGCCGCACGCTTTTCCTTACGACGTTTGTTCCACAGTTGTCTCAGCCCGTCGAACAATTTCACGGGCCATGTTTCGAAAGATGACCAGATGAACCGGCAAAAGCAGGAACCAGTATGCGTATCCCAGAAACGTCCGCACCGCAAACGTCGCTTCCTGTCGAAAATGGGTCCCACCATCTTCCGTCGGCGTCAATGTAAATTCCAGCCAGGCCGTTCCCGGCAGGACCATTTCCGCCCGGAACCGGAGGTACGCCCCTTCCTCCACCTCCTCCACCCGCCAGAAATCGACGGTATCACCCGCTCGAAGCGTGCCCGGATCGCGTCGTCCACGACGCAGCCCCGGTCCACCGAGCAATCGATCAATCAAACCGCGCAGTTTCCATAACCCATCCGCGTAATAATACCCCGTCTGCCCACCGATTCCTGAAATGACACGGTAGAGTTGACGCGGCGAAGCGGATGATTCAATCACCTGTCGATCCCGCAGCGGATCCGTAACCCGATCCGGACCGTTCTCCGCTTCCGCTTCCACCCGATGGGTCGCTCCCGTCCAGCGTGATTCGATACGCCCCCCCGGACCTCCCTCCAGCGCGCGGACAATCGCCTCTCGAAAAGGAGTTACTTCCACGTCGATCATCGACTTTATTCGCCGTTCCTTACAGTAAGAATCGTTACGAAGTCCATCCACGAGCGGATATGCAACCTGCATGGGAACGGAGGTCACCAGGTTCAACCAGTAAGCGGACAGGCGGGGCGTTAACACGGGAACCGTCAGAATGTAAATGGATCGCCCCATCACGTCCGCAACGATCTTCATCATCTCCGCGTAGGTATAGACTTCCCCACCACCGATTTCAAGTGTTTTCCCGATCGTTTCCCTGTTTTCCAGACACTGCACGAGGTAGCTCAAGACATCGTCTACCGCAATTGGTTCGCATCTTGATTCCACCCATTTTGGGGTAATCATGAGCGGCAGTTTATCCACCAGATCTTTGATAATTTCAAAGGAGGCACTTCCGGACCCAATAATGATGGACGCACGTAATTCCGTCACAGGAACCCCCGTGGATCCGAGGACACGCCCCACCTCCTGACGGCTTTTCAGGTGTTCCGACAGCTCCACCCCCTCCTCCCGGGCAAGTCCCCCGAGATAAATGATTCGTTTGACGTCCTGCTCCGCGGCAACTTCGGCGAAATGCCGAGCCCCCCGTACATCCCGCTCATGAAAATCCCCTCCAGCTCCCATGGTGTGGATCAGATAATACGCCGTATCAACGTGTTGGAGGGCAGGGGTAAGTGAATCTCGCTCCAACACATTGCCCTGTACAACCTCAACACCGGTTTCCTGAAGATGATCCAGCTTGCTCGGCGTACGGGCAAGGCAACGAATCGCCTCCTCGTTTTCACGCAATCGTTCCAGCAACAAACCTCCAATATACCCGGTCGCCCCGGCAATGAGAATACGTCGATCATTCATCGGTCCGGCTACGAGCGTTGGAGGTAACTCCGTCTTGAGACGTCCAAAAAACAAAATTTTGCATGGAGGTAAAAACCAATTTCATGTATAAGAAAGGAAGACACATTAATATAAATGGTAAGTGATCAAGAATCAGTGGTAAAAGTATCACAGGCATTCTTGCCTGTGAAAACCTCCATGTTCTTGTTCCACAGACAGGAATGTCTGTGTTACACTTCTCACACAACCACCTCGACCGATGCCCCCACGGTTTTTTGACCACTTACTATAAATGCCCCCGCCACAGAAACCACCCCAGCTCTTTCTGACGACTGAAGATTTCCGACTGAGATCGTATCCGGAGAAAAACCGTGGTCCCTGCGACCGGAAAAGGTGAGCAATTACAGACCGGCCGTAATACTTTCGTTGAAACCGTTTGTAGAACAAGATACTGTCCTATTTTTCCTCAACCACCATGTTCCCTTTCATCGTCGACGCGTGCTGCGGAAACGTACAGAGAAATGGATAGTCCCCGGGTTCCTCGGGCACCGTAAAGACCACCGACGCCTCCTCCCCTCCCCCGATAAGTTCGGTAAACGCCACAACTTCATCCCGCACGGACTCCGGCAGATATTCATTTTCAACATCCCCGCCTTCGCTCTGGGCTTTCTGCGCGAACTGCATCGGTTGGACGTCGGGGTGTTTCAGAATCACCACGTTGTGTCCCATCGCCTGCACGGGGAGCCGTCCGACATGTTTCAGCTTGAGTTTCACCTTACTCCCGGCGGTGACCGTGAACCTGTCCCGGTTGAACTGCATCTGGTCATCTCCCTCGATGACAATGGTCTGCTCGATTGATTTCTTTTTGTCCTGTTTCCTCTTCGACCCCTTGTCTCCAGGGTCGGTCGATTCCAAACCCGCCGCCCAGCGTATTCCACCCCGGAGGTGATTCAATACGTGCCTGTTTTTAAAATGCTCGGACGCGTGCCCCAGTGCCGTGTACCAGGACCGGCCTCCTGCCACCTTCTGATACCACGCCATCGGGTGGAACCCTTCCTTCTTGTCCCCATCATACGAAGAGGCATCCGCTTTCATCAGAACGTTTACGTTCTCCTGATGTTTATCCAGAAACTGATACCATTCGGACTTGATCTCCCACTCCTCCGGCAGCTTCTCAGTCGATGGATGACTGCGGTCGGTCACGTTCAACCGTCCCGGTTGATACGGTGCATGGGTCCTGAAATACCCTCCCAGTACCCTGCTGTAAAAGGAGTCCGCCGTCATGTTATCGACCGCCGAATGTATGCCCACAAATCCTCCGCCGGCCCGGATGAATTTTTTAAATGCCTGATGCTGCTTTTTATTAAGTACAAGGATCTCCGTACTCTGAGGCGAATTCAAATCATTACTGTTGTTAAACACCAGCACGTCATAGCGATTCTTGAGAACGGAGGCGTCCGACGGAAAGTCGATCGGCTTTTTTTCGCTGTACGTTCCTTCACTGTCAACGATGTCCACACGAACCTTGTCAACATCGGATCGGTCCTCGAACTTCTTTCCAATGCGCTTGATCGCCCGGTTGCCCGCCGGAATCGAATCGTGCCTGTAGTCGGGCGTTTTCGACATGACCAGTATGCCAAGCTTCTTATCCGGTCCCGTCAGGCCCGTCTGAGAACTTACGGGTACCCGTTGAAAAAAGAACATCATGACAGGAACAACAGTCGCTATTACGACAGCACGTTTTTGCATCATCGATCACCTCAGGATCAAAAAATATCTAACATTCACCCCAACCACCAGAAATTTTCTGAACCATCATGCTGCGGTGATTAAGAATCGATACGAATCACATCGTGAGTAAATCATACCATAAGTTCCCTTCATTCAACAGAAAAGTGAAATGAAGATTGACTCCTGATTCCGGCGGAAACCAAACTTAGCAGTAAAAAATCACCTCTACGATATACTTTCGTAAGCTCTCCATTCTCTTTTTTATCAGAAACTGCAGTCTCCACCCTTCATTTTTGCTCAATGCAATTCCAAACCCCGAGTCAACTCGTCTGACGTCATTTTTTATTCCGATCAGGAGAGACCATTCCCTGAGGGAACTGTTTACTTTACAAAAAGAAATCAAGCAGCCCCCCGATTGGCCCCTGCGGGACCTTACGGATCAATTTTCTTTCTTCCGGTCGAAGAAGGTGCGACCGTCTGCCGGAAGGAAAGACGTTCCTGAGCCCGTTGACGAACGGTCCCGTTCCGGGTCGCACTGAAGGACCGCAATGAATTCCTGCCAGATCATTTCACATGGCCCCCTCCTGTCGGATGGGCATACGGAACCGAACGGCTCGTTTACAACACGCGAGGGAGGAACTTTGTTTTAGATCCGTTCCGTTAGAGCCAGGGCCTCCGTTCGACCGACTCCCGTCCCGACATACAGGACCCCGAGCAAGGTCTCCGGCGGTACCCAATGGTCTTAGAACAGAAAGGAAAAAAACTGCAGTTTACCGATGAACTGTAGAAGGAAATCTCACAAAAGCGAGTTGCTGAAGTAATTTTCACTTATACCCCCGTTTCCGTCATAGTCAGGGGCTAATTCGAATTTGAGAAGTAAGTTGAAGTCATACACAGCCGAATGTAATTTAGAAAAGGGGAGAGATTGCGAACAAGCCTGTATTCGTTCCCGTTCAATCCCTCTGTGGTGAGTGGATTCCCGAGGTCACAAAAACCATAGGACCCATAAATGCAAGTATGGGGGTAGAATTTCCTTTTATCCATTCTTCTAATTAATTTAGTTTACCAACTCATGAAAAGCACCAGATCGTATTCTACCCTTCTGTTCTTTCTTGTCATTTTAGCCTGTGGTTGTGTTCTTTCTCCCTCAATTTATGCCGAACCGAGCGAACGGACACCCGCTTCGGATGCTCAATCCAGCGATTCTTTTCTTCTTGATCAGCACCCGGGTGCTTACTCGGCCTACAGTCTTCGGCGGCTCCGGTCAAAATATGACGGGCCGGTAATTCGCGTGCGACGAATGAGTGACGGTATGGAGCGGGATGTTGGATCTGACGGCGAAGGAGAAATAAATGTTTCGGAGCTTGAAAATTGGTTGGGAGGGGCCGATGGCGTGGTTGTTACATGGTACAGTCAGTTAAAGGGAACCCCGGACCTGACTTCCGAAGCAGACAGTGCACCGCAGATTGCCCGTGGTGGAACGGTTCACGTCGACGAAGACGGACGGCCCCGGATCAAATGCTCTACCGGAAGCGGGCTGGATGCCAAAGGGATTTCCATCCCCATTCAGGATGTCACGGGATTTTGGGTGGGCCAAATAGAAAAGAAAAACAACTACGATCCAATGTTTCAAATCGGCGAGCATGCAATGCAATTGTATGCTCGTGCTCAAGACGGCGTATGGTTTAACACGGCCACAAAAAAAGGAAATACCGGTGATAACTTTCGAACGAAGCTGCCGGTGATCGGGAAGAAACGATCCGTTATCACAAGGTCCGGAACCGATTGGATGGGAATTTACCTGAACGATGAAAACCTGATGCGAACTACGGATGTTGAGGCTGAGCACAACACGAAACAAACCCTTGCAGTGGGAACATTTCACGGATACGTAAGCGAACTCGTATTTTACCCCTCCCTTACCGAAGAGGAAATCTGGGATCGGTATGACAATTTGAACGCCTACTGGAAGGTTGGTCCGGAAGAAACCCATCGGGAAGCGCTTTTACCCCAGCACTCTGCGTACCAGGTGAAATTGTACGATTGGCTGGAGACGGTGTCCGTCGATGACGTCGGTCTTCCGGACGGCACGCTAACCTACGACAACAGCTACGATAGTGAAGACGAACTTGCCGATATCTGGCTTCAGGTGAAGGGATTGTCAGCTTCCAGCGTTACACGGGCCGAACCGAAGTGGTACGTTCTCGACGACGGCAAAGGGCATGGCATCGAGGGCACGGGTAAGATTCGAGCCAATCACGACCCGCAGGGACCGGGAGGATATGGTGGAAATCCCGCACGCTCGTGGCAGAATGAGCCAGCGTACTGGTATCAACTCAACCTCCCGCTTTCCGATGGAGGGGAGGGAAATCCCTGGTACCGCGATCCCGCGATGGGAAAACGGGCGATGGTTGTATCCATCGTGGATTTGATGATGCACGAAGGACTCAATGAAGTGGGAAGCTTTAACTGGTTTGACATGAAGGGAAAGGCGTTCCTCGGCATGGCTGAAGCGTATCGATGGGCCGGGGAGGTGCTCCCGAACGACGTGAGGAAAGCCTACGAAACAGGAATGGAAAAAATAGTTGACCAGCTTACGGAGCGGGGTCCCCGAGCCGTGAATACGAACATGGACATGTTTGCACTTCACGGAGCGGCGGATTTGTATATGGCAACCGACGATGCGAAACTGAAGGAACAATGTGTGCAACTCGTCAAACGCTCGCTTTTTGGTTCCGTCGATGGAGAACTGGAAACAAACCACGAAGTGTTTAAATCTGCGAAGGGATATGATGGCGGTGTGTTCGATCCATCCGGTTTTATTATGGAAGGAGATCAACCCGACGTATTTTATGGAGGAGAATCAATTTTCCATCTTGCGGGTGCCCTGGAAGCCGTCACGGATCGTGACACGGCCACGGTGCCGAAAGCCTGGACCTTCCTCAAAGAGGTCGTTCGACGGCTGCAGGAGTGGCGCACCTACCAGATGTTCTATGATCCGTACCGAAATAGTCCACATGTCGCCGGGTTCAGTGACCAGATCCTTATCACGGCGGGAGCCGGCTTCAGCGGTCGCACGGGGGCTGGCGTCCCGGCGGGTCAGGCAAACAAACCATGGAAATCACTCTCAATCGCTTACCGGTGGAAAGACAACGCGTTTAAGGCGAGTGGATTGATAAAAAGTCCTCAAAAAATGGAAAGCGGCATTTCCAACAAACTCTCCTCGATGAATAAGAAAATGTCCTCCTACTATACCGAGAAAAAACCAAAAGAATGGAAAGGATGGAGCCCGTGGACGAAAAAAACGACATTTCTTCCACCCAGGGGATGGTATAGTGATCTGAAAGCTCTGGACCGAGCAAACGATGAACATTTTGAAAAGATCCCGGCGGAACGTGAGAAAACCCTCTGGAACCGGACGTTTGGCGGAGACCCCGTGGGAGAAGAGTACTGGTCGTATAAGCAGAAAGACGCAAATGGAAAGGCGTTTGGGTTTTTTGTTGAAGCCCAGTCAAGACAGGGGGGATACGGCGGGTGGTACGGAGGGAAAATTGAAACCTTCTGGACTGAAAAGACAGGGGTTCTGCTTCTCAACCGCCACGGAAAAACGGGGTGCGATGACCATGTTGAGGACTCGGTGTGCTGGGACAATCTGAATATTAAGGCCGGCCACCACGTCTGGGGTCGTGACGAGAACGGAAAAGGATTTACAACCCTTCTGATCCGGGGATGTCAGCTGGATCGCACGGCCGCCTTCGAAACCGACACAAATCCCCCCAGTGTAACGGTCAATAACCTGTTCAATGACCCAAATGGTATGGCCGGGCAAGGAGAAGAAACAGGAGCTGAACTGCAAGGAAGCGTAGAAGTCAAAAACCAGTTCGAGGCGCAGCCGAATGGGTTGAAGGTTATCCATACCGTAACATCCGACGAAACGGATGAAATTACGGAACTCTGGGCGTCCATTCCGGTGTACCTCCGGCACTATAATCCGGAAGGTCCCGGGGATAAATACCACGCTGCGATCGAGGATACCCTCATTGAGTACTGGAACGGCAATGCATGGAAAGAAGTACCGTCTGACATGGACGACGACAGTATCCCCGAAATGATACGAACCGAAGCACTCCGTTTAAGTCGAGATTACGGAAACAATACAGGAGTACGCAGAGCCTACGTTTCATTTCCTTCCCCCCAGAAACTCCGACGGGCAGAAAGTAAATATTATGACCCGTACCAGACGATGACCGGCGTTCAAACAATACATTTCGACCTCCATGGTGATCCGGGAACGGTGCAATCCATGCCGGACGATAAACAGCTGAGCTACACAATACAGACAACCGACCCCACAAAAGAGGAATAGATCAGCAATCTTTTCGCCTGTATCTGGCGGAGATGATAACCATGAATATCGGAACTGTCGAAGATGCGGAATCAAAAAAGCTCCTGATAGACTGCTGCCCCCCCCCGATACAGAAAAATACATGAACCGAAGCCTGTTGCTCAACAAATCGAGTCATATAATGGAATTCAATCCGGACATTTGAAACCGGGTTCCTTTCCAACCGATGCTCACTAAAGAAGATAGACAAAAATCGCTTATTTGACCCCGAGCAGGTCTGTGGTAATCTGATTGAGGAAGACAGTTTCTACCATACACTGCACAAATTTGGTTCCGCTATTATTTCGGATGAGGAGTGGGGTGGTTCCGTAGATGAGGCTCGGGAGGAAATCCACTGCCCATCGATTCGATGGATATACCGGGTATGTGGTGAAAGATCTTGACGCGGAGTGGTTCAA
>CAYXQY010000022.1:0-33645 GCA_964466525.1 uncultured Planctomycetia bacterium | reverse complement strand
CGTCGATTATGTTCTGTTCAACGTGAGCTTTTAATCGCGTGGAAAGCGTTCCGTTTTTCAACGCAACCGGCAGCGTCTGTTCGTAGATTGGACGCAGTCGGACCAGGTTCAGTCCGGCCAGGGCCAGGTTCAGGGACTGCTGTTTTTCGGGATGATAGGAACTCTCCAGAGCAAGGGTTGCGTTTTTCTTCCCGTCAAACCGCCCGGCGATGTCAGCCGTTATCGCGTCCTCAAGCAATGCTGGATTGGAGGACAGGTGTTCGATGTTTCCGCTGACGTTAGTGAGTGAGGGAAGGTTGGGCTCCTCGGGAGCGGTTGTTTCGTCTTTCAGTCCCAGTTCTGCGTCCCGAACAGCGATCTCATTGATTTTGACCCATGGAATTCTATCTTCGTATGGATATGTCGCGTTTGCGTCAAACACCACCACCCGTTTCCCGTCGCGATATACGATACCGGGTTCACGTGGTTCTCGTTCCGGGGGTTCCCGTTTTTCGTCCGGTTCAGGCCTGTCAGTGGTTCCGGGTCGCTGTTCCCAGATGGTCTGTCCGTACTTTCGAATAAGCTGGATCCAGTCCACGGATCGACCCTGCTCGGCCAGCCATTCCCGATACGTCTGCTCCTCCTCCGGTTTGTCGGTGGGGGCTTTCTCCTCGGATGGTTCCGGGGCGGGTACGTTCAGTGAACCGTCCTCACGCCGCCGCACATTGAGCCGTAGTTTGTCCAGTGCAATCTCCGAAAGGTGCAGTTTTCCGGCAAGCACGCGGTACATGTTGAGATCCACAGCCACCTTATCGACCTGAAAAAGATCTTCCTGTTCCCGGTCGGGATCTTCACCGAAGATTCCCTCAATTGTTAAACGTCCATTAAATGGAGAAAACGCTGCACGCTGCACCCGGACCTCAACCCCCGTTGATCGGGAAAGGGCGGTGGAGGTAAGTACCGTGAATGTCAACCCGTATCCGATGAAGGCAACGACAAGAACCAGAACGGTGAGTCCCGCAAGTCCTCCAATTACCTTGAGACGGAGAAAACCGAACCACCAGCCGATCCCGGGTTTCGACCCCGGCTCCACCTCACGATCACCCGGGTTCCCGAAGCAGAGCCAGATAATCCAGCTGCCCGCTGTTGAATCGATGAACGATTGCATCCATCCGGGACGTGTGATCCACTCTAAGAACTGGTGTCGAAACTGGAGGACCAGAAAATAGGTCAGCGGAAATAAAACGAGGGAGACACACAGGCAAACGACGTACGAACCGAACAGGAGATACCGGTCGAACCCCATAAACCCGATGATCGGGAGCTGCATAACCGTCTGAATGAGACCGTCGAACAGCTGTGTGTCGTGAAGAAGGTAAAACCCGGTATGATAAAATACGCCGGACAACATAAGGTATAGCCCCTTCGAAAGGGCCATGGAAAAAAAGGCCAGTCCCGTCGAGCAGCGAAACACCAGCAGGGCAAGCACGGGCAGGATAAGGTGTAAACCCAGCGGGGTCAGTCCGAGAAACAACCCGAGACAAACCCCGGCGGCGATTTCAGCAGGATGGGCACCACCCCGAAGGGCGGCAAATATGTTTCGAAGTTTTCTGAACGGTCCAAAAAACATCATGTCCGCTCCTCAAATTTTCATCCGGTGATGCGGTGAATCGCTGGGTGTATCTCCTACCTCATACCGATCGTATGACAAGCACAAAAAAATTTTAATTGGGAACGGGAACGAATTACAGGGGGGCACTGAACGTGGCGAGGAGAAATCCTCTCGTTGATATAATAGGGCTCCTTGTATACATATAATGTACGAATCAGTATGGTTTGTTTGATCGAAGCCGTTACACCGCCTGACGATGTCTGAAACCCCGGAGCAAGAACATGATCGTCGTCGCCTTCTGGTGGCATTTCTTGATGCCCCGTTCCTGTTGCTGATGGTACTGACCGTCACCAGTTTTCTCGGCGGCCGATGGTGGGTGTTTGAACTCACCACTCATTTTCGACTTCAGTACGTCCTTGCAATAGCGGGTCTCGGAATTATTTATGCCGTACTTCGAGATGCCGGCCGTTCGGCGATAGCTGTGTTCCTTTTGATTCCGCATCTGTTCGGGATCGTGCCCTATTATTACCCTTCCGCCGCCGAGCCCTCCGACGGAATGCTGAGGCAAAGCGGAACGGGAATCAAATGTCTCTCCATTAACGTGAACCTGACCCATTCCGATCGGACCCGCCTTCGAGAGCTGGTCCGACAGGAACAGCCGGATCTGCTGCTGCTGATGGAAGTGAAACTGGACTGGGCACGGAAAATGGCCGAACGAGAAGACTGGTTTTCCGACCATCGACTTGTGTCACGTTCCGACGAATACGGAATGGCCTTCTTAAGCACCGCTCCCCTTGAGGAATCGCGGGTGCTGCGTCCGGCGCACTCCACCGTTTCTGTTTTATATACCCGTGTTGGATTTGAACGAGGAGCCGTACACGTCACCGGGCTGCACACGCCTTCTCCGATGGGGCCCCACCTTGCACGCGACCGGAATCGGGTGCTCTCGGGCGTTGCCGAACGCGTGGGTAAACAGCCGAATCCGCGAATCGTTATGGGGGACTTCAACACCACGTCCTTTTCCCCGTACTTTCAAAAGTTCACGGAACGTACCGGTTTGAAGGACTCACGCCTCGGACGGGGGATTCAACCGACATGGCCTGCATTCTTTCGTGTCTGGCCCCTTCAGATCTGCCTCGACCATGTCCTTGTGTCCGAGGGCATCGGAGTGGTTCGACGATCCACCGGTCCGGACATCGGGTCGGATCACCTCCCGGTCCGGGCCACGTTGCAGCTCCCGTAAATTTGATGCGAATCGAATGCAGGTTCGTAATCGTATCAGGGCGATATAATACACAAAACGTGTCCTGAAACGATGGCTCCGGAGATGGTCCCGGGAGACGAACCGGCCAACGGCTCCATTCGTGGTTTCCGAAACCCCGACCGAACATGTGCGGCCGGCTATTCCAACTCCATAATTCGGATGTTGCGGAACCGATAAGTTTTCCCTTTCTCACCGTGGTGCTGTAGCGCGATGTACCCCCGTTCGTCTTTTTCGTCCGTCAGGTCGGCTGTTTTTAACCCATTCACGTACACACGCATCCGATTCCCCTCCGCGTGTATTCGGTACCGGTTCCAACCGGTGGGCTCAAATGCTCCCTGTGCGTGGGGCTTGTTTTTGAGAGGTTTCAGCCATCCCCGGCGTCCTTCGTCGTAGATTCCGCCGGACCAGCTGCGATCGGACGGGTCGACCTCCGCCTGATAGCCGTACACTCGATTCGGTTCAACGTGACTGCGGAACTGAATCCCACTGTTCGCCCCGCGATCGGGCATTTTTACGCTGACTTCGAGTACAAAGTCCCCATACTGCTTTTCGGTGGCGAGAAAGTATTTCTTACCGGCGGAGGTAAGGTGGATTTCGTTGTTTTCAACCACCGCTTTTCCGTGGTCGTACGGGTTCCGCCAGCCCTTAAGATTTTTTCCGTTGAACAGTGGCTTCCAACTGTCGTTATCGAGGGGTTTCAGCCGTATATTTTTCCAGCGTACCTTGAGACCCGCTTTCCCGGATGAAACCGAATGGACCTGTAGCCCGACGAACCCGTGCCGGGCGGATTTTTTATCGGTTAGATCTGCGATCTTCCGGTCGTTAACCCAGGTTTGAATCCGGTTCCCGGTTGCTTTCATACGGTAATGGTTCCATTCCCCGTTCCTGAACGCATCTTTTATGGAGCGATCGGGACTGAGCCAGCCCCTGCCCGTGGCTTCTCCGTAAATGTAACCGGATTCACCGGGGGCCGCTTCAATTTCCACCTGCGGACCGTGGACGCGTTTCTTTTCCTGATGGGTGTTGCTCCTGATCTGCACGCCGGAATTTAACCCTTTGTCCACCTTCACGTCGAACTCGAGCACGAAATCACCGTACATCTGTTTCGTGCAGAGAAAACTGTTCGGGCTGTCGGCCACCGCCGTCCCCACGATCGCACCGTTTTTCACCTCGTACTTCGCGTTTCCGTTGTGCTGGATCCATCCATCCAGCGTCGATCCGTCAAACAACGAAATCCATTCATCCTGCTCGGGCCCTGGTACACCGGGTGAACCGGCCGGGGCCACGCTGTAAGCAAACAGGAGCAGGACAAAACCAATGCCAACAGTCAGACGATGACGCGTCAGGATGTTCGGTGTGTCCATGATTGGTTCAGTTGAAATGAAGGAATTGAGATTTGATCGATTCGAGAATTGTCCTCCGGACAGTTCAGGATGCAGCTTCGTCCAAGAATTGGATTATTCCTGAGTCCCCGTCCAATATCAATTCAGTTCCAGGATGCGGAGGTTGCGGAACCGATACGTTTTTCCGTTTTCCCCATGGTGTTGAAGGGCGAAATGGCCGGATCGGGCTCCGTCGTCCCGGACGTCAACGGTTTTCACGCCGTTCACGTAGATCCGAATACGATCCCCCTCCGCATGGATCCGGTACCGGTTCCATTCGTCGGGTTTGAAAGCGGATTGAGCGTGGGGCTGGTTTTTGAGGTTTTCCACCCAGCCCCGTTCTCCTTTCTCGTAAAGTCCGCCGGACCAGCTGCGGTCGGATGGATCAACTTCCGCCTGGTATCCGAACACACGTCCCGATTTGATCTTGCTGCGAAAGTGAATCCCGCTGTTCCCGTCCCGATCCGGCACCTTTACGCTTGCCTCGAAAATGAAGTCGTCGAAGGCATTTTCCGATGCCAGAAAATATTTACCGCCTTCCGAATGCAATCGAATTTCACCGTTTTTCACCAGTGGTTTTCCATGGTCGTACGGATTTTTCCAGCCGTCCAGGGACCGGCCGTTAAACAGGGATTTCCAGTCGTTATTGTTCAGGGGTTTGAGCCGAAGGTTTTTAATTCTGACCTGCCGTCCGGCGTGTTTCTCAGAAACCGAATGGACCTGAATGCCGATCACGCCCGTCGGTGCGATTTCGGTATCCGACAGATCGGCGACCTTCTGGTTGTTCACCCACGTTTGAATGCGGGACCCCACCGCTTTGATTCGATAGTGATTCCATTTTCCGGACCGGTGGGCGTCCGTAAAGGAGCGATCCGGACTTAGCCATCCCCGCCGATCCGTGTCCTTTTCGTATACTCCATAAATGTAACCGGCGGGCCGTCCCTCCGGTAGGATATCTACCTGCGGACCATACACATGGCCTTTCTCGGGGCGGGTGCGAATCTGAAGGCCGGAATTGAACCCCTCATCCATCTTGACGTCAAATTCAAGTACAAAGTCTTCGTACATCTGTTTGGTACAGAGGTAGCTGTTCGGGCTGTCGGCCACCGCCGTTCCCACGAGTACTCCGTCACGAGCGTCAAACTTCGCGTCTCCACCGTGCTGTATCCAGCCATCCGTCGTTTCTCCGTCAAACAGCGAGATCCAGCCGTTCTGGGTCGATGAAGGCCCTTGCGGTGAACGAGCCATGAGGGTTGCGGATGCCATAACAACGAAGAACACACTGCAAATGCACGGGATAAAGAGGAGGTTTGCAAATATTTTTTCGGATTTATGCGTCATGTTGGATGAGGTGCATATAAAGAAAAACTTGCGGACGAAGTCGAACTGGCCTACTGCGTTGTCTGTTTTGGTTCGTACAATTCCCATTTTATATTTGAACATTTTTATAAATCAATTTAACATGATGGGTATGTTGAATTGAAGTAACCCGCTTCATCCGTTTCGAGAAACTGCAGTTGCGGGAACTGTTTTGCTGACCGTTGTCCCTCGATTTCATAACGACGGAGCCAGATGACCCATTCCAAAAAACAAACGGGGGAGGACCAACAGGAGGCCTCGGCACTGATCGTCGCCATTGGCATCCTTTTTATTATGTTCCTGCTGGCGTCGGTGCTTGCGACGTTGAGTTCTACAGGTTCGGTGAACGCCGTCACCTACTCGGATCAGGTGCAGGCCCGCATGCTGGCGAGGTCAGGCGTCGAACACGCCCTCGGAAGTGAGGTAGGGTTGTTGGAGGCGGCTCGGAGCTATCGTGGGGAGGATTGGAACGGGGATGGGGAGTTGACGGGGGTAAGTGGACCGGTGATCAGTAGAGGGGTCGGCGGTGCCTCCGGTTCGGAAGACGAAAACGGCAATCAGAACGGACGGCTGGATCGGAAGGCGGCGGACCCGAAATTCGCCCTTCATCCAAGCTTTGCCGTGAAAACCCCGGATGGACGACCGCGTCTTCTGGCCATAAAGCAGGGCACCAGGACGGTATACCGCGGGTTCAGTGGGCGTGTACCGTCCAGTTACGGAAACGGCACGGACACGTACTCCGTGAAAGTTCGTGCCGTTCAGGGGATTAATGTGAACAGTTTAAACCCCCACGTCGGGCAGATGATCAATCGACTGTGCGGTCAGCTGGACGGCTGCAACGAGGACCAGCAACCCGGTTATAACGTGGTTGGCCCGTATCCGGACGTTCGTGTACGTCGGGAGGACCGCGACGAGGACGGTCACGAAGAACGGGTATTGGAAACCCAGGATGGAGGACGACCGGACGTCATTTACGATCCCCGTGAGGAAGAACTTCGAGGCGGATATGGCACGGTCCAGGAGCTGAAGGGGGAACTTGGAGGAAATTTTGAGGTGCTCGAGGAATGGCTGGTGCAGGAGGATCAGGTGTTTCTGGATTCGTCGGTGATCCGGCCGAAGCCACAGAACACGGACCGTACGTTCGACGAAAGCGGGGATTGTCCCGAGGATGCGGCTCCCTACGATCCGTGTCGAATTGACGGGGGCGGGGAACTGGACGACGCGTATCCGTTGCCGGACAACGTGCCCGGACAGCCCAAAGCGATCCGTGGCCGGATCGACGATGGAGATGACAGCAGCCTGGAAACCCACACGGACCTGATCGGCTGGGTGAACAACGCGGGGGGAACCAGTCCGGGTGCGCTGCCGGAAAGTCTGAGTCAGGACGACGAGAACCGCCCGTATGGAGCGTTCCGCTACAACTTCAACTACAGCAGACAGCCCCGGGCGCCGGTGAACCTGAATTCCGTCCGTGAGGAAATGATGATTGCTCTCATGGAAGGAGTACGGGCACGGGTGCTGGAAGTGACGCAGAAAGAAGTTACGGAACCGGGTGGAACGACCGGTCTCCCGTATATCGAATATCGCTACTTCAATCCAATGTACCAGACCCGGATGATTCCGAAACCGGAGGGGCCTCGATCGAGAGAGGAAGGGGGGCTGGCGGAAGAAGCGGCCGAGGAAATCGTGGAGGAAATCATGGAGTACCGGCAGGGCGAAACAACGATTTCATTCCGCGGAAGCGATCAATACACCGGTCCATTTCAGACGTGGCCCGAATTCGAAGCGTTTATTGATCAGCGGGTTGTGCAGGAACTGGGGTATTCGAACGACATCGGTCATCTTCTGAAGGCGCACTTCAACCCGAACACCCGCTTCGGGAAATTCAACGGAAATACAAATGCCCGATGGACGTGGATCTCGGACGGCAAAGATTGCTCCAGTCCCCCCTGTGAATGGCAGGGAAACCGGGTGTCCATCGACAAGACGGACTTCCTGTATCACACCACGGAATTCACGCTTCAGAAACCAACCCATTACGTGGTATCGTCCCACGGACGGGTCGTGGGGGACAATCAGGAACTGGTCGCCCAGGCCTCGGTGCGGAGCGTTGTCCGGACACATCGGATGGCACGGCACACGACGCAGGCGGATTTTGAGATCAACAAGAAAGAGGCGGTTTCGGATACCTTTAACGTCACGTCGTACCCGGAGAACGTGATGAACGTCAACGAGGTGGAGCCCGGGGGAGAGGCCGCTCGAGAAATTATTGAAAACCGTGAGAACACCGGGAGCGGACTCGGCGGACAGATGGCCCTGCGGACCAAGACGGATTACAACGACTTCACGGAATCCAGAACGTACACGGAATGGTCGTACGATCAGCCGGACGAAAGTGCGCGTGGGCGCTGGGACTCGGAAGATGACCCGCTGGAATTTACAGTAAACCGGGAGAATAACCCGCACTATCCGATGCCGTTCATGTCCCGTGAATATAATGACGTCTCGGACGATCAGACGGACGAAAATTTCGGTCTCGTTGGGGGCAAGTGGGCACCGGAAGAAACGGAGAACTATCCGAGAGCCGAGGAGGGAACGGGGACGGCCGGATTGGCGGGAAGCACATCCGATCCGTACAACTACGCCGACCTTGCTCCGGACGGGATGATCATGACGTCCGACCGGTATCGTTCCCAGCGATATCTGACGACACATAGCGGCACACCTGCCAACAATGCCCCCGACGTGGTGCCGACAGACCTGGCGCACCAGAACGACAACTGGAACGAGGGACACGTGGAGTTCTGGTGGAAACCCCGTGCCGGAACGGTCCCGGCACAGGGAGCGGGGGGCACCGGGTCCGCGGACAATCCGGGTGAGAAGATCATCTACCCGATGTGGAGTAGCTGGGTGATGAATCGAGGCACGCCAAGACGGGGGGAGGACTCGTGGATGCACGGGTTTCTGGGCCCTCATAGGACCCGGACCGGGGAGGAGCAAGCGTTTCACAGGGCCACCTGGAAAGAGAACTACGCCTGGCGCCTCGGGGATACGGCGGGGAAGGTGGATCCTGTGCAGGGCAGTGTGGGACCGGGGGTGAAACGGTGGGACGACGGAACCGGTACGGAACCGTTGATCAACCGGGACGGAGATCCACAGAACGTTGGTACCCCTTCGGCAAACCAACGGATTGCACGGCCCCCGGTCAAGGAAGCTCAGCGATGGGCGGGGTACGAATGCGGCAACATGAGCTGGGACCGCCATTCGGATCGATGGCAGGACGGGGCAGGAACGATTGCCCGTCTGAATCCGTCAAACGGTTGCCTTACGGCCTATCCCGGGATTCAGTACATTAACTTCACACAGCAGGGACTGGGTGGGAAACCGAATTTCCATGACCGGGGAGACGGCCGGGCGTTTGACACGTTCCCCGAAAGCAACCCACGGCTGTCAAGCAACCCTCACCCAAACATGGACTGGAACAAATACACGGACTATTTTTCCGACACGGACGGTCGCATGATCAGTTCCCGTACGATGGGAGGACATTATTGGCGGTCGTACTACGTCAAGGAGCCGTCCGATTCACAGCGCTCGTCAAAATGGGTGTTTAAATGGAGCCTTGAGCATTTCATGGACATGGATACCGGACTTGGACCGGAACGGTCTCCCGACGCCACTACGGCCGGTCGGCATTACTGGGTGGACATGGATAACTGGGATGCAACGGGGGCCTCAGGGGGAGGAGGGACCTATAGGAATTTCACGACGTTCGGTCCCGAAACGTTGACGGAAGGGAAAGTGGTTGCGACCATCGACCTGGACGAGTTGAGTGAGGAAGACCGGCGGAGGGCCACACCCAAACCGGGAAAGTGGAACCATATCACCCTCGAGTTTGATGCCGAATCGATCTATGCCTTCCGGGACGGAGACGTGGGGCCCGGAACCAGCTATCCGCTGTACGTACCCTGGGATTTCTGGCACACGTTCACGGACGGAGGGCGGAATGTGCCGGAAGGAGAAATTGCGGATGATGGAGAGGGAAATGCCGGCAACTGGTTACCGATCGCCGCCGTTCCGCGGGTTCCCGACGAAAACGTGCAGCTATGGAGCACGAAACCCGGGCAGTTTGACATCCGTGACAACCTGAGGGAGAACAACACGGAATTTATCGTACCGCAGATCAACGTGAACGGCGTGGAGAAAACAAACACGGACCTGTACGCCGGCAACTACAACCCGATTACCGGACGGTTTCAACCCGGACCGTTCATGTACGCCGAACACGTGGTGTGGACGGGAGGGGATCCGGAAGAAGACAGCCCGGGGGAGATGGAAAATCAGGAACGAGCCACGGCCTGGTACTACATGAAGCATTTTACGCTGAAACATTACGGAAACCTGGCACAGTTCGGAAGCAATTTCGCGCGGCGGACCAAGCATTACGGGCAATTCGGGGACGCCGGGTCCCAACTCGATCAGAAAGCGTGGGGAAACTGGGCCCGTTTTTACGACGATGGGTTTATTGAAGGAACGGTGGACGAGTTGATCTGGACGAATGACAACAACATTGACGAACCGGAGGAGGGGGGACCGCCGTACGAAACCGGACGGTACAAGGAGGTGGCGACGTACCAGGGACGGTTTCACCGCGCGGCAGAACACGACCACGGCGAAGAATCGTACTGGGAACCGGACGAGGATGAACTTCATGAGAAGTTCAATTACTACGCGGAGGACGACCAGCGGGTGCTGGGTGGGGGGAACGAACGTGAACTTCGAGTTGTCAGTGTTTCTCATACGCAGTACCGCCCCGCCTCCCGTTATTATCAGCGCGACTACCACATGGACGGTCGGCTTGCGGACGAACCGGAGCACCGAGTCCCCCCGTCCGAACGCCCGAGGTGGGAGGTGCAGGTCAAAACCGAATCCGGCAGCTGGAAAACGAACAACTTCGATGACACGGAGGCGGCACCGGACGGACACTGGCTCGGGACGCCGGTTTCGCCGGAGGAGCTGAACGGGGAAGAACTGGTGCTGGACGGGGAGGAGGACCTCGAGTACCGGTTAAATTTTGTGGATCCGGCCAACCGGAGCAAACTCAATACCACACCGTTTTTCGAAGACATCACGGTCCTTTACCGACGGGACGGGTCCTCTCAGATTAAAAGTCTCAAATTTTACACACCGTAGTATACATGGCTGGTACTGCCCGGAAACGCCTGAACGACTTCATCTCCTTTCTTCGATTCCCCTTCGTCTGTTTTGCTGTGCTGGTCTTCATGGGGGGGGCGACGCTCCAGCTATACGGTCAGGACCTGTCCACCGCTTCCACGATCCCTGCCCTGGAGAAAGCCGTGAACGAACTGCGTATCCTTTATCAGGACATGTATCCCCGATTTCAGGACATTCGTACATTTCGGGAGGCCGGTCGTTCGGACCGGGCGCAGGAGATGGTGTCGGACCTGCGGGATGACATTCAGGAGCGAATGACGGGGATCCGACAACTCCTGGACAGTGTGAACGCCGAAGACCGAACCGTTGAGAAACGGGTTCACAACGTTCGAAAGATCCTGACGTATTTTCACCGTTACCAGAAGAAGTTTCTTTCCAACTGGGAGCCGAAAAACAAACAGTTGCTAAAGGCGTTTAACCGACGGGAACTGATACAGCGGGAGATGGCCTCCCCGGAGATGCTCCGGAAGCGGTTTCTATCGGATCTCACAGGGGTAATGAACACGGAGGGATACGTGTCCGAAAACGAGGTGGTGAAGAACCTGAACAAATATGCAAGTCAGGTTCAGAACACCTATCGGGAGGTGCTGCACACGTTCCTTAATTTACTGAACCGGGTGGACCGGGCCCGTAACAACGAGGAACAGGAGGTGGAGGAGGTGGTCCGGCAGGCCAACAGGGACTGGAAAACGTTCTGGGAAAGCTTCCGGGAAAAACGACAGACACTCCGGGACAACGTCAACCGAACCCTGATTCTGTATCGGGACCGGGAGCACCTGACTTCGTATCAGCAGATTCGATTCGAGAAAGGCCTGCGTGCCAAGCGCCAGTTCAACGCCATTATGGAGTTTCAACGGTCCGTGTCGGTGGATAACCTGTTTGCCAGCCCGAAAGCGATCCGTCAATTACTGATCATGATGGGCACCAGATACGGGAAACGGCTGGTTTCTCTTCTTGACGAGCACACAACGTCTCATTTTGCAACGGTTCAGAAATTTATGCAGAACAAAGAGAGTCTTGAGAACGTTGCCTCCGAGGAAGAATACGGAGAGGTAAAATCCGGTCTGGATGAGTGGCTCGAGGAGGCGGTTTTCGGGGAATTTAACCTTGAGGCAGCGGTGGAACAGATTCGAAATGTCCCGGTCCAGAAACTTTCAAGTCTTGTCCGCCGGCTTCGGAACCACTACGGTCAAAAGGAAAAACGTCTCGGTACCGTGATTGACGATCTTCGATCCTACACCCTTGATTTTTTCGAGTTCTCGAAGAACGTCCGTCAGCTTCCGGAACAGTACGTGGAACGGTTCGAACAGGTATCGTTCGAGTCACCGGAACAGTTTCGGAACGTGTTCCCGGGGGAACTTAGCGATACCGTCAACCGGTTAAACCGCCGGGAACGGGAACTCTCCAGCAGGCTGGACGAGCTGGAAAACCGGTTTGATACCGTGGTCAATACACATTTTAGCCGGGAAAAGGGACGGGAAGGGAACACCGGGGGATAATTTTCCGTCGAGACTGCCCGGGAGCACCGGCTCCGCGAACGATTCATAGGAATCGACCCGGCACACGTGCCGGACCTGAACTAACGGGAACACCAATCAGAACCACCGGCATGAATCCGCCGAAGTACGTATTCCGTGTTCTTTTCTAACCCGCATGATTCGAACGCCCCGGATCGACCCGGCTTTCACACAGAATGGATAGCGCATGAAGATCATAACGACCGTCCAGTTTCTCCTCCTGGAGGAAAAATCTGCTACAGGCGCTTCTCCACCGGTCATGTTTATTCCACGAGGTGTCCACAGTGGGAAACAGATCCTTCTTTCAGGAGAATTGATCGACCGGGAACAATGAGACAAAGATGTGGTTCATGAAAAGAGATACAACGGCACAGCATGTCGGATACACCGTAAGGGGAGCCATTTCCCGTACGCTGATCTTTTCTGGAGCTTTTTTTGCCGGGGCCCTGCTGTTTGTCGCAACCTATTACGCCGGAGTCGGACGTTCGGAGCGTGAAAAAACCAGGGCAGGAAGCGAGAACATACAGAAGGTCTCAGTGAAAAATCGCTCCAGGACAAATAACGAGGCGTTTCCCACGCCGAAGAAACAAAATCGAAACGACTCATGGTTACGAGTGGAACAGGTGGACCGTGGGACGTACCGGTTCCGGCTCAATATTCGTTTGCCGAAGGAGGTGGCTGGAGGCCGACGCGGTGAGATTTCCCTGTTCCGGGGCGCAAAGAAAATTGATGCCGGCTGGAACGTGGTCCCCGATCCCCCCGGTCACCTGACGTGGTCCGCTCGAAAAGGGTCTCCCGACAGACGGGTTCCCCCGGGCCTGTATCGTGTCCGGATCCGTATCAGCGATCCCGGGGTGAGTGTACCGGAAATTATTAAGCAGGTGATGGTCACATCCGACGATTCATCGTTTCGGGTCCGGCTCCTGTCCGGCCGTGCATGGGACCATGAAATGGGGGTTCGAATTGGTTCCTGGGAGCAAATACGTCGAATAGAACGGCGGAGAAGTCGTGCGTTGAAGCGAAAGGGACGGAAGCTCTTCGAAGCGTGGGCGGGCTGGCGAAATATCGTCCGTGAAGCCTACGGCCGGCACACGTCAGGGGAGGACGTGCCCTCGTCCGTTGCAGGGCGCATGCTTAAAAAATTGAGGTCGATCCAGAAATGGAGCGAAAAAGTCTTTGACCGATCGAACAAAGACTACAGATATCTCTGGACGCCGGAACCGCCGTTCATGGGGGAGTTGCAAACGTTTGTCCGGACGATTCCGGAGCGAACCAACACGCTTACGGTGACGATGCTTCGTCAATTAATCGGGGACCTGCCCTCAAACTGGCCGGAACGGTACAGGGTTGCCGGTTTTCAGTCCGATATAAACGTGTTCGATCACATGAACCGGTATCATCACCAAACAGTCACCAAACTTCGACGTGCTCTGAAGAAGTGGTCCCCCGGTGATGTGCGGTTTCGGGGGACGAGAGGATATCAGCGGTTTCGGCTGACTCGACTTGTGCAGATTCCGGAGGCCGTCGAAGAATTTGCAGAGGGGTCCCGGGTCCATCAATTGCGCGGGCGGCTTCCGGAAAACGTCGAATTACGACGTGCCACAATGGATGCGTTTGTACGATACATTCGGACCCTTCTGGCGTTTCACGTGGACGCGTACGAAACAACGGCACGGAATATGAACCTGGATTCAGTGGACGTCCCTCTCACGGAATTACGGGACGTATTGCAGGCGGTAACCATGAAACGGTGTCGGGCAATATATCGAACACTGGGTGTACGGGTGCCGGACGCGTTTTCATCAGCCGATGGATCGACACAGGAAACCGAAAAATCTTTGGAGAAGTACAGGGACCTTCGAAACGCCCTGTCACCGGGTCAGAATGGAAACTAATTTCAGCAGGTGCCTCCCGGATACAAGTCATGCCGAACCGAGCATCCGTTCATTCCTTCCTTCAGCCGTTCATGAATTTTGAGTGTGTCGGATAAGACCCGGCTGACATCGACTGGCACGTCCAATGCCCGATCATCACGGTTCGCAGGCCATTCGAATGGGGTTTTGGGTTGTAAATATTTTCGGTGTTCATGTTCCCCAGGAATCGATTCTGTTGTTACAATGAGTTGAAAACGGATTTGTTTGCGTGCAGGATAGAATGAGCGCTATGTTCTTTTCTCCGAATGGTTCCGAGCGCCCGCTTTTTCTGTGTCAGTTATCATTCGTTTACAGTGATCGATTTGACCAGGAAACCTGTCTCATCCTGCCTGATCTGGCTTGCCCGCTTTATTGTGGCCGGCACGTTTCTGTTTTCGGCGTTTACAAAATGGCTCAACCCGCAGGGATTTGAGATATATCTAATGGACCAGGGGTTGTTCCAAACCCGCTGGATGGCCGGCCTGTTTACACGACTTCTGATCGGTGGAGAGCTGGCACTCGGTCTGGCGTTTATGCAGCCCTATTACGTGAAACACGTGGTTTCACCGGTTGTCGGTGTGCTGCTGGCGGGATTCACGGTATATCTTGCGTATGGATGGTTTGTACTGGATGTGACGGGAGATTGTGGTTGTTTCGGGGAGGTGGTGTCCATGTCGCCACCGGAAGCCATCACCAAAAATATCTTTCTGTTAGGGTTGGTGGCCGTGCTTTATCCGCATCTGGAAGCGACGGACAGGCGGTGGTACGTGCCGGGTGGTATATTGGTGATCGCCCTGTCGTTAACATTTGTTTCCATTCCTCTCACCTCATCGCCCGAGCGGAATCAGTTTGCGAGGTTTACGCAGTTTGAGGGGGCCGGTGAGGTCGATTTACTGCGCGGAGACAGGCTCGTTGTCGTGGCGGACGCCGGGTGTCCACACTGTCTGGACGTGACGAAGAAACTGGGGGAGATGAAACGGGATGGAATAACGTTTCCGGAGGTGTTCTACCTTATTTATGGTGTTCAAACCACCGGGGACCTGAACGACTTCTGGCGTGCGGCCAACACCCGGTTTCCCTATCGAAAGATATCACGACCCGTGTTTATGAAGCTTCTTAAAGAGCAACTCCCGACCATCTACTACCTACAAAATGGGTCGGTTGAACAGGTCTGGGACGACCGTCAGGTGGAGGAAATCAAAAAGCGGTTCGCGTCCTGAGCGAATTCCAGTGGGAGATTTGACGACACACCACCTGGACCGTATGCTGAAAAGGGTTCGGAAACGATATCACACGGAAGACGCATGAGCCGATGTCATTCCGATCCTCGGTAACAGCTATGGGAACGTTCCGTTATTGATTGTTTAGCTGTTCTTGTCGTTTCCCTGTATGGTGCAGTGGAAGAGTTCGTAAATCGAAAACAGAAGAACAAGCAGAAGGCCGAACACTTCCCGTTCCACTTCGGTCTTATGTTCTATTGATTTATCGAAGATATTGAGAACCTTCCCGTCGACAATGAGATCGAAGTCCGGCAGCAGGAGCAGTGCCCAGATCAGCGCGATTCCTGCTACGATAAGGGGGAAGGGGGTAAAACCCTTCCCGGGGTTGAAGAGGTTGACGAGCGAACAAAGTGCGATGGCGGCGTAGATGGCGAACCAGTAAAACGTGTCCGGGTCGCCGTACAGTTGCATAGCCGCGGCCCAGCCGAAAAACAGCACGCTTACAAGGCTGATCCATTTCGTCGGTTTGTACAGTGAACGCATGGCAACGAACAGTGAATGAATGATCTCTTCTGGACGGGTCGACACACAGAAGCGTCGATTTCAACTGCTACCGGTTGTGGGTGATAACAGTTGATACCCATATTCGAAATATTCCACCGGTAGGCCGGTCAAATGGAGCTTCATGATGCAAAATGCGAGAAAAAAATACAACAGGCTGTTCTTTCAGTATAGAAGGGGAGCCCTCGATACCGGTCGGGAATCCTGTTTGTTTCATTCGAGCGGAAAAATCAACGGTTACATATGTTGAGTGAAACGGGCATGAAATCCCTAACACAGCAAGATCGACCGCGCAAAAGAGGGGGGACCGAAGGCGCGATCCGGCTTGAAAGAGGTCGTATTTTCGAATTTTTATAGAGGGAAATACGAAACGTATGACGTGGCTCACTGCGCTCGTGCTGTTCATTGTGGGCGGATGGTTTGCCCTGTTCGGTCAGCGAAATTTTAATTTTGTCCTTGCGTTGATCGGGTTGTTGCTCGGGTTGCTCGGCGGGCACCTGCTAACGTTGTCTTACGAAGAAGGGTCGCTCGTGCGAGTGGCCGGGTTGCTTGCGGGTGGTGTCGCCGGTATTTTCCTGAATCTCTTTCTGTTTTACGTGAACCTGGCGCTGATGGGGGTAAAGGTGGGAATGGCCGCCACCCTGTTGATCATTCTGTTTCTATACCCGGAGATGCTGGCAGACCAAAAGATTCACCTGTCCGATCTATTATTTCTGCTGTTCGGTGGACTCGCTGGAGGGGTGTTTGCACTCATCTACCGAAAATTGCTCATCGTAATTCTGACCGCCATGTACGGCACCGCGTGCTGGATTGTGGGATTCGCTGCTCTTTTCCGTCCTGAAGGAGTGGAACAGTTCATCTCCCGTTCCCCACTTCAGTCAATGACCGAAACAAGCGGGTTCGTCTATCTGCTCTGGGTCGTACTGACCGTCGGGGCCTGCCTCGTGCAATACCGATACACGGGGACGTTTGACAATTACGGACGCAGTAACCGTACCGTTACCACCTATCCGAAACGGGAGTAGACCGGGTTTTCCCGTTTCGAATTCGGCACGGATTTCCGACCCGTTCGATTTTATCCGAGCCCCGAACGTGAGAGCTCACCTTCCCATTAGAATCGGAGCGGAGGTGTGAAGAAGCAGCAGGAAGAGGAAAGCTCACCGGGGGATGAAGGTTCGACGGTGGATGGGAGAGGAGCGGGTAAGAAATGCAGCACAGGGAAACGGAAATTGTTCTTCTCCGTCCACGAAGTTCCGGAGTTCAAGCAGACGCGTTGAAACCTCTTTCCTCGAACCCGCAGTATATCGAGCTTAAAAAAAATGGGCGGTGGAGGACTTGAACCTCCGACCTCATGGGTGTGATCCATGCGCTCTGGCCTGCTGAGCTAACCGCCCGTGTGTTTCATTTCTTTTCAACAGTCCTCAAGAAGCTTCAATATGCAATATTTTTTCCATTCATCCATTCGGTAAAAGATTCTGTAATCGAATTCTTACGGAATCTTCAGCAACACCCGGCAATCTGCGGTGAGCATGAAGGTCTTGTACGCAATTTGTACCTGAGATTAAGGATTGTGCGCTGAAAAAAACATCAAAACCTCTTATCAAGGAGCAGAGCAAAATGCCAGACAATCCTCTAAGACCTATCTATAAAGAGCAGCAACCTGACACTGAACAGGATAATAACAGAAAAGAATGAACTCATCAACGCCTAAAATGATTTGTCGCTTTCTACTTTCGAGAAAAGACTTACGACGGTCAGCTTTGCTGAGTTCAAGAAATCAGACGAAAGACGAAAGTCGTAAGTCGAAAAAAGGAGTGAACTTTATAAATATGTCACAGTTTCCGGACCGATCAATACGTTGGATAAACATCAGGCAACGGCCGGAAGCAATGTGAACCGCGAAAAACAAACGGCGAAATTCTGTCAGTTATGCAACCTCTAACCAGAGGTTCTCAATTACGGTTTCTCCCCTCTCCATGAGGAACTCCTGAGTCCGGCTCATGAACTGGATTTTATTCTTTCGATTGACCTGCATGTGGTCTAAAATACCAGAAACGGCGATAAGACGTTCAGGTTTGACGAGCTTGACCGGATGCGATCTTTGTTTCGGTGACAATTGGGAACCCAACCGCTCACGATCGATCTTCGGATCCTGATGGCTCGATTCGTCGGGTCTTCCGTTTCTGGTCACTCCGTACTGATCCTCCACGTAATTGAAACTCATTCGGGGAAATAGTTCATCATGAATGACAAAATACACGAGTCATCTATTCATCGGCGTACGTTTTTGAAAGGAGGTACTGCCGCCACAGCGGGCACGGCTCTTACAGTCGCCGGTTCAGGCCTTTCCGCCGAACCATTCTCGGGGACGGAAAACTGGTACCAGGATGGAAAAAGTCCCTGGGGCATCTCCCTGGACACCGCCACGATCGGCTGGGGAAATCTGGAGAAGACGGTCGAGGTGGCGGCGAAGGCCGGTTATGATGCCATCGAGCCGTGGATGCGTCAACTGGAAGCGTATGAGGAGAATGGAGGCGACCTGCAAGAACTCGGTAGGCGGATCGAGGAACAGGGGCTTCATGTTCCGTCTGTTATCGGTCTGTGGAACGCAATTCCGCTCAAACGGGAGGATTTCGAGTCCTCCCTGAAGGGCACGCGACGTCGCATGCGCATGGCAGGCGACCTGGGCGCAGAACACGTCCAGACCATTCCCGCCCAGGAAGGAGATCAGATCGATCTCGATTGGGCGTCGGAAGCGTACGGGAAGATCCTCGATATTGGACTCGAGGAATACGATATTCTGCCCGCACTGGTGTTTGTCAAGTATTTTAGTTTGAAAACCTTCGCGGAAGCGGTTCACGTCGCTCTTAAGACCAATCATCCGAAGGCCCGGATTATTCCGGACACATTTCACATGCACATCTCCGGATCAGGGCTTAACGGTCTCCGGCACCTCAGCGGAGATTTCATTGCTATCCTTCAGTTCAACGATGCTCCGGCGGAACCGGAGCGCCAGAAACTGTCCGACCAGGATCGTGTGATGCCTGGAGATGGAATCCTTCCACTTGAACGTGCACTAAGGGACCTTCGGGCCGTACATTTTGACGGGTGTATCTCCGTTGAGCTGTATAATCCGACGTATCAGGAGATGGATTCGCTGAAAGCGGCGACACTGGGTCTGGAGAAAACGGTCAACGTCGTTGATCGGGCCATGAAGCAATAACCCGGAGCGGGCTGTTTGTTCCGGAACCATACCACACGAATCCATGAGCGGAGGTATCACCGGAGATGGAACGCGTTTCTGACGCTCAAGAAGCGTGTCAGCGGCGGTTTTTCAGCAGCCTCCTCGTCCCGGACCCACATCATACATTTTTTTTGACGCTCGTAGACAGGTTTCCGAGTAACCGGGATTCGGGATCCCGTCTTCGGAAAACGTCTGCCGAAAGGGCTTCCGAAGTGACGAGATGTGGTTGTCCGAACGTCCCTTGCGGTTCGGTCTCGATCGCACGATCGACCGTTGACCCCATGGTTGTCATCGGATACGTTGACTCCCGGAGAAACCGGAATGTAAGCTCGATGTGGAGGTTCCGCGTGGCGGGTTGCACGAGGGAAATGGGGAGACACGGGGTATGGTAGTCTTCACATCCACAGGGACTCCCTTTTGATTTCATCCTTTTGCGATTGAAACGTGACAGCTGTAAATGTTCCCGCGGTAATTCGTCAAGCGATTATTCGTCAATCGGTTTAATCAGCAGCCGTTTCTGCTCCCCGCCCCGGACGGAGACGGTCAGCCCCTCGTGCAGTTCCCGGCCGCTGTGCGTTTTCCCGTTGCTGTTTTCATTATCGGGATCGACCACTCGGTAGGTGCCCTCTGGCCGGACGGTGTACCACTCGGGCAGGGTGTTCATGCGGGCCCAGTTTTTCCTGAAGTTCAGGTATCGACGGTGGCGCGGAATGTCGAAGACGAGACGGCCGCTCCAATCGTTTTCGGATTTGACGACCACGGCCAGTCCGTTGACCCCGGTGGGATGCGCACCGAGTTGGAGGTTTCGCCGCCACGGCCGGGCCAGCACGCCACGGGTCTGAAACGTGGCGTAAATCAGCACGGTTCGAACCTGATTGGCTTCCCATTTATTGGCGCCCCAGAGGTCCGCCTCGGACAGTGGCTGATCGGTCTTAATGATGGCCCTCTGCATGACGTGATCGACCCACCGCCATCCGTTGACATTGGGGTGATAGTTGAGCAGGTACATCGCACCTTCGGCCGAGTCGGCACCGGTGTCGCCCCCGAGTCCGCCTCCGACCCCGTGCCGGTAATACACCGTCCGCTTCAGGTTGCCAAGTGTGCGGCGGATCTGCTCGGAGTAAACCGGCCGTTCGACGGCCATGTCGTAGTCGATGTAGCCGACGTAGTTGTAACCCCAGCCGTCGCTAAGTCCGCCAGCATTGTCCGCCGTGCTGTGGTTGCGGTAGACGAACGCGCCGTCGACAACGACGTTCACCTCTCCGCCGGACGAGGTCGCGAATGGGGTGTTGTATCGGCGCGAGGCCTTCGGCGGGCGCATGACCTGCGGTTGGCTGAAGGGGTCAAAGCCCTCGGGAAGCGGGTTGCCTGCGTAGCGGTGCGTGCCCGGCTTTTCCGCGTTGCCGAAGTCGACCCGCAGGTCCCCGCCATCCGATCGTTCCAGTACAAAGCCGTTGAGGATCGCCACCTCCCCCTGATTGCCGGGTGAGTCGACGGTCAGGGTCAGGCGTTCGTCCTGTCCAACGCGTACGTTGGACCGGATTCCGGTCGCCTGTTTCCGATGATTCTGGTCGACGTTTTCGGCCACGGTACGCCGGCCTTCGGCGTCCTCGAGAATCAGGTCCACGGTTCCACGTTTGGTCCCTTCTCGTGCGTTGTAGTGGTGGGTGGTCAGGTGATACGAACCGGGACGGAGGCCGACAACGGTCAGTTCAATGTCCGATGTCTCGTCACCGGCTGCGGAGCCCCGTGTGAAGTCGTCGAGTAATGGATCGTCTTCAGGCTTCCGCGGGGACTCGCGCAGGCGGTTGAACATGAATCCGTCGCCGTTGGTTCCGCGCCGAAGGATCTGGTCAAACATGTGGCGCATCGGCTTTCGGTACTGCTCGAACTTCTCGGGGTCTGCGTGCGACTCAACGGCCAGAAGCAGCCCGAGCCCGCCGATGATCTCGCAACCATGGTCTCGCAGGTACTGTGGAACGTAGTCGTCTCGCAGAAGATACAGGTCGCCGATGCGTTCGGCCCAGTCGAGGTATTTTTCCTCGCCGGTCATTGCGTACAGCCGGCACAGCACCTGTAACTGCTCGCCGTTCACCTCGTCGGCGCGGCGCTGATCGTCCATCGACGGGATCCGGCCGTAAGGCGTGTCGACGTTCGCATGGGCCCAGAGGTCGTTGGTGAGCTCTTTCATTCGTTTCAACCACGACCCCCGCCCGGTCACTTCCACGATCGGGACGAGTCCGTCTTTGAGGTACTCGCTGGCGCCAAAGATGAGTTTCTGCCGGGGGTGCTTTTTGAATTTTCGGCCCTGATCGAAGTCGTAGGGCGCGGGAATGCGGTCCAGGTGGTTGCACAGTTGTTGCTCGTTGCGCAGCAGGTCGCGCATGGCACCGTTAAGGACGGCCGGGTCCGTGGCGTAAGCGGCCCAGCATACGAAAGGGTACACGTCGGCGGCGGTGTTGGCGTAGTTCCACTCCCCGCGCGCTTTCAGCAGTCCCGTTTCCTCGTCCACGTGTTTCAGCGCTACCTCATGCAGCCAGCGGTGGACTTTGCTCAGCGCGTATCCACCGATCTCGGACGCGGCGGAGGCCCGTTCGAAGGCCTCACTTCGGTCGACCGACTCGGGGTCGGCACCGGATCGGCCGATCGGGCCGAGCATCAGGAGAAATGAAACCGGCAATAAAAACAGTAGATTCGAACGCATGGCGGCTTTTCCTTCAGGGAGCTCTAAATGGACATGTCCGGGTAACGGTTGATCAGCGCTGTATCAATTGTTCTCATAGGTACAATACATGGAGCCGGCCCCGTCGTCAACTTCCCTCCGGACATCCCATCTCCGTCCCAATTCCGGGTGATACCGGAAGGACCGGGTTGAGATAGACATTTGCTTTGAATTCACACTCGTTAACAAATCTGCTAAAACAGAATCGATACGAAGATGACAAACAGACGGTTCGTCCTGAAGGGAGAAACTTCGGGTTCATGAATGCGGCACGGGTTCCCTGAATCGCCGTCGTGCGAGCTCTTCGGAAGCGAAGGATTATTGAAAGATGCGAGAAGCACACCGCCTACCGGCCCGCTGTTTACTGATTCGACGCCGTGTGCCACTGAACCCGGTGCTTTCCCGGCTCAAGTTTCAGTGAAATGGATCCGGACGCACCTGCCTTCCGGGTTTCCCCGTCATCGCCATCCCGGTACAACCGGTATGTTTCTCCGGGCTGTAAACCGGTTATAGCAAGCATTCCCTGCTCCTTCAGTTTGAGATGAAGCCGTTTTCCACGATCCGTTCGGGTTAGCCGGATACGACCGCCGGAGTTGATGCGGATGGCGCCACGGTCACTACTTGATGCATCCACGGTCACAGGGGAGTTCACATGGTTCAGGGAGAGGAGGATTCCGTTTTCATCCGTACTTTTCCAGTGAACTTCTGCTGAATGGCCCGCACCGGGTCGGACTTCAAACCCGGCCGCGTCGGGTCCGGCAATCCTACCGTCGAGCTGATTCGCGTTCGTCGCCCGGAGGTTACTGTACGGACCGGTCTCGCTGTCCCGGCCATGCACCTGAACCGTTTTCTCCCGAATATAGAACAGGTGACCTAACCCAACAATGCGTCCCTGATTATACCACCGGGCAAATCCAGAACTGTCCAGTTCGGCCAGACCGGTTTCGAGGGGGGTGAGGTCGAACGTGACGTTTCGTCCCAGGGCACGGACGTTCCTGTGTCGAATGCGATAATCCACGTTGTAGCTTCCTTTTACCTGCAACGAAAACGACCATTTTGCGGCTGGAGGAAGCTGAACCGATCTGGATTGTCCCGGTTTCAGATCGAGGTCCTCCACGAGTTTTCGGCCGTTCACCTTTACCGTTACGTTCTCCGAGCCGGAGGCGGGTGTCCGCTGGACGTTATAAAACCTGGCGTCGTCGAACCCGATAATCTGCTGGACCGATTCATTCATTCTCCCGGCCGGTTCGACCAGTCCGACGGCCATCACGGCCCCCTCCGGTGCGGTTGCGGTCAACGATTTCCGCTGCCATTTGTCCCCTTCCGGGATCACCTCCGTGCTATTCGAACCAATCTGTTTGGCCTTGCTGTTAAACCATCGAATTTCCATCCTCATGGGGGGTTCGTCCTTCTGGCGCATGCCGTAGTGCATGGCGAGGGACCAGGTATACGTTTCTCCGGCGACCACAGGAAGCATGTTCAGGCCGTTATCGTCCGCGCCTTCACGATTTGAGCTTCGCCATGCATCCGTCGCGAGGTAATGATCCTGGCCATTCCGTGAATCAAAGCGGACGAACCCCTTTCGATCCGTGGAATTTCGAAGGTTGCTGTCCTTCCCAATCAGCCAGCCTTCACCGTAACCCTGCCCGGTCGTTCGTCCCTTTGATTTCGGAAGACGTTCCAGACCGGGCGGGTGAAAGTGCGGGTTCTCCAGGCGATTTTTCTTGCTGGATCCGGTCAGTACGAGTTCGTACCGGTCGGCCCAGGCGAAATTGGCCTGTGTCCACTCCTGTCCGTTCCAGACCCGGTGATGGTTGACCGGGGGACGTCCCGAGCCAAAACTGCCGCCGACCGTGGTCAGCGACGGATGGTCCGTTTGATTCCCGTACTGTGGCTTCTGCTCCAGCACGCCGGCTTTCGGTGCGTTCTCCATTGAATGAAACGTGCGGGAGGGGACGTCGTAACTTCGAAAAGCAATTTTTTCCTCGTAGAAGTCCGCCACCAGCACTTCGTATCCCTCCCCGGACGGCCCCCCGGACTTCGTGGAATCCAGCTTATACTGGTTGAAGTTGAAATCATCACGAACGGCGGCCCCCTTGTTCTCCGGGTCGTTCCACGCCACTTCGTCGTCCGAGTTGAAAACGGCAGCCACGCTGGGAAAGCTGCGCAGGGTCTGAAATAGACCGGGGGTCCAGCGATTTTCCTGGGACGAGGCGGCGATCCCCGTATCTTTCGACGGATTCAGTCCCTTGCCCATGGCGAATTTGCTAACCATCACAAACGATGTTTTGTCCGTATGCCGTTTCAGTGCGTTTCGAAGAAACGTCAGCAACTCCTCGGTACCGGATTTATGAGAGGGCTGATCGGAAAAATACACGATGTGCACCCCTCCGAACACGAGGCTCCCGCACTGGTACGATCCACTTTCCCGCTGGCCGATGTAATTGTGCAGAACGGGTCCGTCGCGATCGGGGAGCGGATCGTTGGACTCCGGGTCCAGTGTGCCCGCATCGTGGTCCCCGTATTTGCTCAGGAGGGGGACGTGGGTCTCATCGATCGTGTGTCTGGCAAAGTCCCTCCAGCGTGGTTTATCCATGTACTCCAGTTTCTGATTGGTGTCGCCGTAATCTCCCGTGCACATGACCAGGTCCGGGTCCAGTTCATTCATTGCACCGCCGAACTTCTTTGCGTGGGGTGAGGGCCCCATTTCCCCCGCGAACACGATGCGTAGTCGGGGGGCGCGCTCGTTCCGTCCGTCGCTCCTGCTGACCGTCAGCATGAACAGAAACACGAACGGTACAAGAAACGTCATGAAGAAAAGGGATTGGAGCGATTGGTTGATGCTGTTTTTTGAGTGGTTACCCATGACAATTTTCCGATTCGGTCCCGATGACACGTTCATACAAATCTTTTAGCTGGCTCCGAAATATAAACCTTACAACAAAACAGGTGAACTCAAAAATTTTGCATTTCATCTTGGATGTAATTAATATCGAAAGTCCATTTCATGCATTATGCTCTGGAGCCTTTCATGCAGGATGAATCCGGCGCATCACCGGACGAGCCTGATCGTTCCCGGGAGGAGGAGAACGCGGAATCGCCGTCCTCTCCTGATCAATTCTCGGGCGATCGATTGTCGGACGGTCAATCATCCGTGGAACCATCGTCCAAAGGCCAGCCTTCTTCCGGAGAGGCCGGTCCGGATCGGCCGTCACGGAAAGAGGAAGAAAAACGAGCACGAAAACAGCGTGAGAAAGAAGAAGAAATAATGACAGCCGCGGAGAGTCACGTGTCAGGCCCGGCGATCGCGTTGATGATTACAGCCGGCATCAGCCTCGTGGTCCGTCTTTTATTTATGGGTCTTCAGCTTATTGGATTGCTTCTTGGAGAAGCGGAATCCATGCAAGCTTCGTCCCAGGCCGAACGAATTGGACAGCAGATCGGATTCGTTTTCGGGATTGCTCTTTTTTTTCTTCTGCCTGCCCTGGACGCACTGGTTATTTTCGGGGCAGTGCAGATGAAGTATCTCAAGAGCTGGGGGCTGAGTATGACGGGTGCTATCATCGCCTGTATTCCGTGTCTGTCCCCGATCTGTGTCTTCGGTATTCCGTTCGGAATCTGGGCGATCGTTGCCCTCAGCAGAGACGTGGTACAGGAGGGGTTCGACCTTCGGTGAAATGACTTCGTGGAGAAATTTGCGTTTCGAGAATTCGGAATCGGATTCGATAGTTTGAATACTGGAGGTTCTTGAAACTACCTGAGGGAATCAGGAAATACGAATTGAGTACTTCTCGGGCAAGATCGAAAATGAGATGCATGCATTCTGACAAAAACCGATGAACACTGGAAAATACGTCCTGTCCGCTGTTTCGCTGCTGCTCTTACTTACTGGTGCGTTTGTTTCAGAGGCTCGGGCGCAGGAAAAACGTCCGAACTTCGTCGTGATCTTCACCGATGACCTCGGGTATGGAGACCTGGGCGTGTTCGGAA
Organism: uncultured Planctomycetia bacterium; assembly: GCA_964466525.1. GTDB lineage: Bacteria > Planctomycetota > MHYJ01 > CAYXQY01 > CAYXQY01 > CAYXQY01. The sequence continues at coordinate 7,647 of CAYXQY010000022.1, read as the reverse complement.
ATCCAAATATTCGTACACCGAACCTCGATCGGATGGCGTACGAGGGGCAGAAGTGGACGAACTTTTACGCGTCGGCCAGTGTCTGTACCCCGAGCCGGGCGGGACTTCTCACCGGTCGCTATGCCATCCGCAGTGGACTGGCCGGAAACCCCCGGGTGCTTTTCGAGTGGTCTGCAGGAGGACTTCCCGAGCGTGAAATTACCATCGCCGAAGGACTGAAAAACGCCGGGTACGCAACTGCCTGTATCGGAAAATGGCACCTCGGTCACCTGCCGAAGTACCTTCCGACCAACCAGGGGTTCGACTATTACTACGGCGTTCCGTATTCCAATGACATGGACGTCGATCCGGAGATGGCCGTGGCCGACGACGTGACGTTCCGGAAGGACATGACGCTGGAGAAGATGCGCGATCCGGAGAACAAACAATGGGGATGGGTGCCGCTGCTTGAGAACGATAAAGTGATTGAGTATCCCGCCAATCAGAATACCCTGACCGCCCGATACACAAAAAAAGCCACGAACTTTATTAAAGAGCATAGCGATGAACGATTTTTTCTTTATTATCCGCACACGTTTCCCCATATTCCGTTGAGAGCGTCGGATACGTTTCGTGGGAAAAGCAAGCGCGGATTGTACGGGGACGTCGTGGAAGAGATCGACTGGTCCGTGGGACGGATCAGAGAAACCCTTCGCGAGCAGGGCATTGCCGAGAACACGCTCGTGGTGTTTACCTCCGATAATGGACCGTGGCTTGTAAAAGAAACCAACGGGGGATCGTCCGGGTTGCTCCGGAACGGGAAAGGCACCACCTGGGAGGGGGGGATGCGAGAGCCCACCATCATGTGGTGGCCGGGAACCCTCGACAAAGGCGTGGTCACCGAAATGGGCTCCACGCTGGATCTGTTCCCGACGTTCATGAAGCTTGCCGGGGTGAAGATTCCCGACGATCGGAGGTACGATGGATATGATCTCCGACCGGTTCTATACGGAAACGGACCGTCCCCCCGGAACGAAATGTTTTACTACCGTGCGGACGAGTTATACGCCGCTCGAAAAGGGCCGTTTAAAGCGCATTTTATCACCCAGGGCGTTTACGGCGAGGGACCGGACCGGCAGGAGCATGACCCGCCGAAACTGTATAACCTCGATGAGGATCCGGCGGAACGGTTCAACGTCGCCGATCAGAATCAGGAGGTCATCGATGAGATCAGGACGATGGTCGAAGAACACAGGAACACCATCAAACCGGTAAAGGATCAACTCAGTAAACGCCAGGGCACGGATAAAACGGACACGTTTGACGTGGCCCTGGGCAAAACGATTTCGAAACACGATCTCGGGTACAAAGTCTCGTCCAACGGGGCGATAAGCACGTTTCTCCATAAGCTCAAGAACCCGATTACGACCTCGGCCACCCTGAACATGTCGTATCGAAACTTGCCCGAGAACGAACGGCGGAAAAACGGCCTGCTGGTATTGAGTGATCGTTCGGGGCCGACAAATTCGTCGGTCAAAATTGGATCGGCGATCGGTGGAAACCAGCATGTCATCTTTTTCAATGGCTGGGGCGATTGGAAGGAGAAAATTACCCCTCCGGATTTCGACCAGAGCGCGCTCTTCGATTTGACCGTTGACGTGGACGTTGAAAAGAACGCTGTCCGGGCCACAATCAATGGCCATGAAATGAAAAGTTCCCTCCCGGACGACTTCGAAAAGATCACCCATATTGGATATTACGTCCGCGGAGGAATCACGGCATTTTCTCCCATCAAGCTGAATGGAGAACGGTACGATCCGGACCGTTAACCCGGTTCGAACACCTGCTCTTTCGTTTGTTTGAAATGGTTCCGCCCGTATCCAGAGGGGCACCATCCCATGAAACATGGTTTCGCCGATACAATGGACATTACATGATTCTAATCAACACGTTCTTGTTGTTTTTTCGCAGTTTCATATATTAAGCCGGAGTGCAGAGGAAAGGAGAATCACCTGAATGAACGGGAAGCGGACGTTATCGGTTACAGCAAAAAATTCAGAGCGCATCAGACGTCGTCCCCGCGACGTCGGCCCATCTGGAACGTGCACCGGTGAGCGACGTCGGAACAGGTATTGAATCCATTCTGATTACCCCGAGTGTAATTTGCTTATGTCAGATCACAGGAAGCGAATTGCCGTCGCCGGTCATATCTGTCTGGACATTATTCCGTCCTTCGAGCGGACGGACATCGACCTGTCCGAACTGATTCAGCCCGGTCGACTGCTGGAGGTGGGACCTGCCCAGATCTCCACGGGAGGTGCCGTTTCGAACACGGGACTGGCACTGTATCACCTGGGGCACGATCCGGTGCTATTCGGAAAAATCGGGGCGGATCCGTTCGGAGAGGTTGTACAGCACCTGTTGAGGGACCTGGACCCTTCATTACCGGGGAAACTCATCGTAAGCCCGGAAGATTCCACATCGTACACCGTGGTGATTTCCCCCCCGGAAACGGATCGGTTCTTCTTTCACTCTCCGGGCGCAAATCATTCGTTCGTCGCGGATGACGTGGAGGCGTCCGACCTGGATTACGTGGAGCTCCTGCACTTCGGATACCCAACCGCGATGCGAAGCATGTACAGGGACGACGGCGAGGAACTTCGGGAATTGTTTGACCGGGCAAACGACGTTCACGCTGCAACGTCACTGGACATGACGTATCCCGATCCGGACTCGGAAGAGGGGACCATCGACTGGGAACGCTATCTAACCCGGATCCTGCCCCGTGTGGACTTTTTCCTTCCCAACCTTGAAGAAACGCTGTTTATGCTGGATCGAAACCGGTTGCAGAAGATGGAGAAAAAAAACTCCCCCGTTGAACACCAGTTACAATTTCCCGATCTCCGGACGTATTCCGGGCGCCTGCTGGAGATGGGAGCAGGGGTCGTGGGGCTGAAACTCGGAGGTGAGGGCCTGTACGTACGAACAAGTTCGGAGGAGGATCGTTTCCAGCACGTCTGTGGGGACGGGTTAGCAAATGAAGCTGAATGGATCAATCGAGAATTGTTAGCCCCCGCCTTCGAAGTGGACGTGGAAGGGACCACCGGGGCTGGAGACTGTACCATCGCCGGGTTCCTGTCCGCCTGGACGGATCGATGTTCGATTGAACAGGCGGCGGAACGGGCCGTGGCGGCCGGGGGATTCAGCGTTGAATCCCTGGACGCAACCAGTGGGATTCCGGACGTGGACCGGATTTCAGCACGAATGAAGAACGGGTGGAAACGACGTCCGGTGCACTATGAACTGCCGGAAAACTGGCACTGGAACGATGGAAAGCAGGTCCTGCAGCCTGAATGATGGGACATTGCAAACGTCCGGTGAAGGAGGGTCGACAGGCTCTGACACGTCGATCAAACAAAAGGTGAACCCCTCAAGGCAGTACAGGACACGCTCTGGAGGAATTCTGGAGGTTTCGGTTGTTCAGGGGGCGAAAACCCGGGGAAAAACAACACGGAGAGGGGGTGCTTCACACCAATGATCAATTGTGCTTCGACGGCCTGAAAAGCAGCAATTCCCTTACTTGCTCTTCAGCTTTCCGACAACACTCGACCCGCCCTGACGGCCCCCGGGAAGCTGAACGGTTTCGGAAGCGACGACGCGGTCGGTATTTCCTTTTTCATGAACCTGAACGTTCACTGTTTTTTCGTTCCCTTCCGGGTTGGACACCGTGACCTGCGTCCCGTCCGGTCCGTCGGACACAATCACAAGACACGGTGTATCCACCGTCAGGGCATGCCGGTTGTTCAGGGGAACGGAACCGGATGCATAGAATGCCGCCATGGTAAGATCAAGCTTGCGATGACGGACCGCCTGTATAGCAGGCGTGTTCGAGAGAACCTGGATAGGAGACGACGAACCGACGTACCGGGAAAGGGCCCCCGGCGCACGACCCGGTGCCACGATGTACATGTACCGGCCGTCCGTCGGCTGCTTCCCGTGGTCCCGCCAGAGGTTGAAGACCTTCTTTGATCGTTTCTTGTCCGTGTACTTCAGGTTGATACGGTTCCACGAGCCGGTCTGCGTCCGCGAACCGACGTGAACCGACGCCCCCGTTCGAGGAAACACGTACCCGATCCGGTCGTGGTGCACGCGAACCGGCGACTGGACGTCGAGGGACTGACCATGTGATAGCGAACGGTACGAACCGGTGTCCGAGGCCACCAGCAGGTCCCCGGAACGCAACGACTGGTCAACGGTCGTGATCACCGGTTGTTTGGCTTCGGACTGTATGCCAGCTCCCATGCACACGTACGCCCGGTCGAAGAAAAACCAGCCCTTTCGTCCCGACGTTTTTTTGAGCCGGTAATCAAACGCAATGAGCCCGTACTTCCCGGTCGAACATCCGCCCACGAAGTCCGTCTGGCCCTGAATTCTGGCCCAGCCACTGTCCGTCCGATCCACCGGAATCGGGGGTTTCGACGCGTGCGGGGCGGTGACGCCCGGTATCCGCGTCCAGTTCCAGACCGGGAAAATCCCCCTGTATTCGTCCGGTTTGCCGTGGAAATGGAAATTGGAACCAAACGGCAGGTAGATGCTCTGCAGAGCCTCCCCGTTGCCGATTTCCGTCCCGATTACGTCCTCGGAGGTCAGGCTCACGGAGGTGTAATAATCCCGTCTCCGGTGCACCATGAAATCGGACAGCCAGAAATTTCTGTTTCCGGAAATCTTTGGAGGTTCCCCCTTGATATGCCGGATGAAGGACGTGATCTCCTCCTCTCTCGAGGGCACGAGTTTCGAGAGCTTACGCAGGGGCGACAGGAGCGAGCGGGCTCGGTTATGACGGCCCTTTCTTGAGATGGCGCGTCCAAGTGTTCCGTAATCGAGCAGCTTATACCAGCTCATCCACCGGTATCCCTCCAGCAAAAACTGAGCGAATAGACGCCGTTTTTCCTCGGGAAACGCGAAGGTTGTTCCCCGGGCAAAAGACGCCCACTTCGCAAATGCGCGAACGGCTCCAATCCCGTAACTGCCGCTGTACAGCTGTGGACCGTGGTTGTGAAAGCTGAAATCCGCCTTGATTCCAATCCCCGACCTGATCGCCAGTTCCGAAAGCATGTGATCAAAAACCTTCCGTATGAGATCCGGGTCTTCCTCCACCAGCCCCCGGTGGATGAGGAACTCATCGTTCAGGATTTCATCGCTGTCCGTTCCTTTGTGTTTCCGGAGTTCGTCCGGCATCTGTTCAATGCCGGCCCGGAGAAGTTCCTTCGAAAGCATGTCTTTTAACATGATCAGAATCGGCCCGAGCCGTTTCGGTCGGCCGATGTCGCCCCACCACCAGTTGTCCGACGACGGTTCGTCATCAAACCAGAACGTCAAACCGGATTCGATGTGGTTCAGAACCGTCTGGTTTTTGTGCAGTTTGCTGTCTTTTTTCGAATACGCCCGGGCCATCTCTTCCAGTCGCTCGAGGTGCTGTATCGGCGCCCAGTCCGCCCGGGATTGATCGTCGTAGTCGACGTCGGACCAGCTGCCGTCCGAATTCATCTTCTTCATCAGGCGGTTGATATTCTGGACGTTGACGGTTTGATGGTGGAGTATGCTCCGCCTGGTCCGCTTCCGTATCGTCTCCATCGACGATTCGTTCCCCGATGCAGGAAATGAACAGAGGAAAAGAGCGATCAGCGTATAACAAATCATGCTTTGCAGGTTGTCCGCAATCATGCTCATGCACATTGTCGTTCCGTCGTATGAGTTCATATCGAGTATATTTTGATCGAAAGAGCGGGATCCGCTGAAGGTTATTTGATCTCGATTACTTCCTTTTCTAATATACGAGCAACTGCGGTCGAACAAAAGGTGAGATTACTGGCTTTGTTCGGGACAGGAGCTCGGCGAGCGGGCCGTTCGCCGCATCGCCGGACGATGGATGGCCCGTGAGTGGTGTGTGCCGCGGATCGTTCGGACCGCTGTTGCCGACTCCCGTCCAAAACGTTCATCGGATTTCAGACAGGAGGGTGTCACATCATGGCTGCATCAGCGTCCGGTTCGAAGGGTATCAATCGCAGTAAACTGTTCTGGGGCATCTGCATCGCCCTGCTTCCCACGGCCTTTTCCTTCGTCATTGTCAGTGGGATTCTCGGACAGTTAAAGACGGAGTTTATCCTGACAAACGCGCAGGTCGGTTACATCGGGGGAGCGGCGCTGTGGGGCATGTCCGTGTCCCTGCTGACCGTGGGGCCGTTTCTCGAGAAAATCGGGTTCAAAGCCGCAGCAACTGTTGCCTTCATCGGGCACATGGCGGGGGTCACGTTGTTTCTTGGGGCCTATCCGTTTGCCGGGAATCCGTCGGCCTTCTGGATTCTGTTTCTGGGGGCCATCTGCTTTGGTGCCGGAAACGGGATGATCGAGGTGACCGGGAACCCGATGGTCGCCGCCCTCTATCCGGACAACAAAACCACGAAACTCAACCACTTTCACGCGTTTTTCCCCGGGGGCATGATCCTCGGAGGGCTCATCGGGTTTCTGCTCGGCACCTTCGGGGACCTGGGCGCCGTGAACTTCGGACACTGGACGTTTCAGATGTCCATCACGTACATTCCCATCGTGATCTACGGCGCCATGATGCTTCCCGAGAAGTTTCCCAAATCGGAAACCGCCGAAGCGGGCATCCCGATGAGCGAAATGGTGTCGTACACCTTCACCCATCCGCTGGTCTGGGGCCTGATCCTGCTGAAGATGGTGACGCTCTCGGTGGAAATGGGCCCGAGCCGCTGGATTCCCGAGCTGGCTGCAACGGCCGGAGCGCCGGGGCTGCTGGTGTTTGTCTGGGTGAGCGCGCTCATGATGATCCTTCGAACGTTCGCCGAACCGTTCGTCGAAAAATTCTCGCCCACGGGCATGCTGCTGGGTGCGTCCGTGGTGACCGGTATTGGCCTGTTAATGTTCGCCGTGCTGGAGACCACGATGGTTACGGCCCTGATTGCCGCCACGTTTTTCGGGGGTGGCGTCGCGTTCTACTTCCCCACCATGGTGGGCCTGATGAGCGAACGGTTCCCGAAAGCCGGTTCGCTCGGCGTTATACTGATGATCGGCATCGGGTTTATAGCGGCCGGCAGCTCCAACTTCATCATGGGGGACATCGCCGACAGCTACCTCCCCGAAAAGTTGGACAAGGAAAAAACGATTAAAACGCTCGAGCGGATCGCCGACCGCTTTCCGGAATACGTTAAAAAAGCGGAGCAGGCGGCAGGTAATCCGGAGCAACTGGCCGAACTGGGATATCGTGCCATCGAGGTAAAGCGGGTCCTTAACAACGCTCGCGACGCCCTTTCGTATTACGAGGAAAACGGTGAATTTCACGGCTCAAAAACCGGAAACGCCCTGCGCGCGTTCATCGACGCCGGTCTCGAGCAGGAATCGGAATGGACGGGACGTGCGCAGGAGGTGCTCGGACCCGCCGAAAACCACGGCCAGCAGATGGCCTTCTACTGGGTCGCACCGGCGGCCTTCCTCGCGGCGCTCGTCTTCCTGATCCTGTTCATCAACGACCTGCGCAGGGGCGGTTACAAAGCCGAAAAGCTCGAGTCGGAGGAATAAGGGGATAACGGCCGGAACCGGATCCAACGTTGGACTCGGGTTTCAGCTGGTGTTCACCGAATTGATTTT
>CAYXQY010000021.1:0-34230 GCA_964466525.1 uncultured Planctomycetia bacterium | reverse complement strand
CCGGCCACTTTCACCGCGCGTTTCGCGGCGTCGTTCATGCCTTCCACGGAAATTAGGTCCAGGTTGGCGTCCTCGACCAGGGCCCGTCCCTCTTCGACCGCCGTGCCTTCAAGCCGGATAACGAGCGGAACCTCCAGGCCAATCGAATCGAGGGCTTTCAGCATTCCGCGGGCGATGACGTCGCATCGCATGATGCCTCCGAAGATATTGACGAGTACGGCCTCCACGTTTTCGTTGCTGAAGATCAGGTCAAAAGCGGTTTCGACCTGTTCCTGATCGGCTCCTCCCCCGACATCCAGAAAGTTTGCGGGCTGGCCGCCATGTAGTTTAATGAGGTCCATCGTGGCCATGGCAAGGCCCGCCCCGTTCACCAGACAGCCGATGTTGCCGTCCAGGTCGATGTAGCTCAGGTCGGCTTCTTCGGCACGTCGTTCCGTGGGATCTTCCTGGCGTTCATCTCGTTTTTCTTCCAGGTCCGGGTGGAGGTACAGGGAACGATTGTCGACGTTTAGTTTGCAATCAAGGGCCTTCAGATCTCCGTTGACGGTCTGCACAAGCGGGTTGATTTCCAGGAGGGTGCAATCCAGATCCGTGTACAGGTCAGCAAGCGTTGTGAGGATGGAACCAAGCTGTTTTGCCGTGTCTCCCTCGACCCTGAGGTTTTTCGCCAGCCGGCGCGTCTGAAACGGAAGCAGGTTCATGGTGGGATGGACGGATTCACGGTACAATTTCTCCGGGTGCGATTCGGCGAGTTCCTCGATTTCCACCCCTCCTTCGGAAGACACGATCAACTCAGGTGATTCCTCTGCTCGGTTCATTGTAATCCCGACGTAATATTCCTTCTGAATATCAACGCCGGACTCCACGTAAACCTCGTGTACCGGCTTGCCCTCCGGTCCCGTCTGATGCGTCGATAGCCTGGAGCCCAGTAATTCGTTCGCCGCCTGCCTGGCCTCCTCCGCCGACGAAACGAGCTTGATTCCCCCCGCCTTTCCCCGGCCGCCGGCGTGAACCTGTGCCTTGACGGCTGCTTTCTCCGTGGAGAGGGAAGTGAAAATATCTCCCGCCCGGTCCGCGGAAGAGGCCACTTCGCCCTCCGGGATCGGAATTCCGCGATCGGAGATGATTTGCTTTGACTGATACTCGTGCAGATTCATAAATTCCTCCTATTGTCGAATTCCACGTAAACGTTCGCGTAATTTTTTTCCTTCTTTGAACGTGACTTCCTTTCGTTCGGGAACGAACACCTCTTCCCTTGTTTTCGGGTTTTTCGCCTTTCTGGCTTTTCGTTTTTTGACTTCAAATACTCCGAAGTTACGAAGTTCCATCCGGCCCTCCTCCACGATTGTGTCCGCGATTAAATCCAGGGTGCCCTGCACACAGCGCTTGACTTCAGCCCGGGACAGATCGTGTTTTTCCACAAGCTCATCCACAATCTCGTACTTTGTCATGGTCGTTGATTGGTCGGTTCTCCGGTGAACGTGACGAGAAGTTAGCCACTACATATTCAAGTTCGTTTAGACCGCATCAGAAAAAGTGAAGTGAGATCAGGTACTGAACGGACACCGCAATCTTAACCCTGATAATATATATGGCCTATAGAACGAACGATTATCACGTCTCCGGTCCTTTGATTCAACAAAATGTTCAGGAGAGTTTCAGGGGGGGTTAACTGCTTGAATGTAACACGTCACGCATGCCGTAGTATCCCGCGTCCGCCGAGGCGGCGAATTCGGCCGCTCGAAGAGCGCCCCGGGCAAACACATCCCGGCTGAGGGCCGAATGAGTCATTTCGATCATCTCGTCGTCACCCGTCAGAATAAGACGATGTGTTCCGTTTTCAGTGCCGCCCCGAACGGCGTGAAGACCGATTTCGTCAACAGGTCGGGGACCGGTGTCACCTTTCCGGCCGAACCGGAACGCTTGTTCCGGCTCTAATTCCCGGGCCTGAGCGACGTGTTCCGCCAATGTCAGAGCTGTGCCGCTGGGGGCGTCCACTTTCTGGCGATGGTGATGTTCCACGATTTCGATGTCAAACGAATCACCGAGTGCTTTAACCAGGTCCGGGGCAATGTCAAACAGGAGATTCATGCCGACCGACATATTGGATTCCGAGACGACCGGGATCGATTCACCGGCACTGACCAGGCGATCCCGGTCGATGTTTTCCAGTCCGGTCGTTCCCACAACCAGAGCAGTGGACAACCGGGTGCATTCCTGGGCGCGGTGTCGTGCCCCTTCCGCCGTCGAAAAGTCGATGACCACGTCACAGGGGTCCTTGAGACCGTCCATAATCATCACTTCACTGTCGGACGTGTCGAGTACGCTGGAAAGCGGCTGATGAAGATGAGCGGATTGAGGTCCTTCAATGGCGGCGACGAGCTGCATGTTGTCCCGGTCCGTGAGCAGGCGATAAATGCGACGCCCCATTTTACCGAGTATTCCGCTGATACCGACGTCTATCATTGTGGTTTATTGATGCTTCAAATCCGGAAAAAGGTGGGAGAATTTCGTTTTCATGCAATCATTCTCTATCACGTTATTACGTAATTTCCGGATGAAATCAAGGTGAAAATTCATCGTGTACGTCTTATAATTATGGAGTTTCCCCATAGGTTGGTGACCCTGTTTGCACGGTCAGGACGCGGGCACCGGCCACTATATCGAACGGCCTGTCGTGCGACTGCTGTAATGCATGATCAGCTGGTGTTATTGTGCCACCGGATTCGGTTTGACCGAAACGCATAAGACCAATCAACTCGGTGTGTTCGTCCATGGTGGTGTACGTAGGGATGGGTGTCGGTAAGCAATGCGCACCTGAGAAAACACACATCCCGTTTCGCTGACATTGACAGGTGGGGCGTGGTTTACAGGTCCTGTCTGATTTTTGAGTTTGACCTGATCATGGGACGATAAAAACGCTGAAGTCGCCCGTCCGGTTTCGCAAAACAAAAGAGAAGTAAAACCTCCTAAATATCAGTAATCATTTACCATGAATGAGCGTACAAACACATCGGTTGAAGAAGTTCGTTCGATGCTTGATGACCCGTTGCGGTTGCATCTAATGGGTGTCGGAGGAGCCGGGATGAAAGGACTCGCCCATCTTCTGTCGAACGAGGGGCACAGGGTCACCGGATGTGATTCGAAGGAAGAGAAAGCCCGTCGAGTGGAGCGCAAGTATCAGATCGAAACGTACCCGGGACATGATCCATCGCACCTGGACGGTTCGGAGCGAGGGGAGATCGATCTGCTGATTCATTCAGCTGCCGTCCCTGAATCCAATCCTGAGCGAACGTACGCAAGGAAGCGACGGATTCCGGAGGTTTCCTACTCCCTCGGTCTGGCCGCGCTTTTCAACAAAAAAACCGGCATTGGCGTGGCCGGCACACATGGAAAGACCACCTGTTCGGCCATGCTATCCGTCGTGCTTGCGACTGCCGGGTTTGACCCGAGCTGTCTTGTTGGTGGTGTTCTGCAGCAGTGGGGGCGCGGTTCAAGGGTTGGGGATGGAGCTCATTTCGTCGCGGAAGCATGCGAGTTCGGTCAGAACTTTCGAGCGATGCGTCCGAATCATATACTGCTGACGAATATTGATCGCGCCCACCTTGATTACTACGACAGCGCAGATGCGATAGAGGAAGCGTTTGCTGCGTTTGTTCACCGACAGAATCAGGCGGGATTTCTGGTATCTGAAGGGACGGCCGGCGCGGTGGAAAGGGTGTGTAAGCGAGCGTCGTCGAAGGTACATCGAATCGACAGGCGTGATGAGAGCGAGTGGCGGCTGGAGAGTAGGGAAAGCGGCGAGAAACGGGTGTTCAGGGTGACGAAAGGGAACGACGCTTCCCCAGAATTGCCCGTGCCGATTGAAGGGAGACATCAGGTGATGAACGCTGCGCAGGTGTCGGTGCTCGCTCGATTGCTGGGAGCGGACTGGGCACGTATTCAGGAGGGACTGGAACGGTTTGAAGGAGTTCAGCGTCGATTTGAGATCCACCGGGATGGAACGGAGGGGGGACCGGTGGTTATTGACGATTACGGTCATCATCCGGAGGAAATCCAGCGAACCGTGTCGGCTGTACGGACCTCCTATCCGAAACGTTATCTGGTCGTTTGTTTTCAACCTCATCAGTACAGCCGTACGTATCATTTTCGTGACGAGTGGGGGGACGCCCTGTCGGATGCGGATGAGGTCTGGCTTACGCCGATCTACGAGGCACGCGACACGGAGCGCACACGCAACCGAATATCGATCGATGACCTGGCCAGGCGGGTCCGAGCCAGTCAAAGGAAGACGCGGGTCGTCGACGGTCCCCGGGAAGCAGGAAAAAAAATGGTGGAGAAAGATTCTTCTGAACGTGTTTACCTTACGATTGGAGCCGGGGATATCTGGAAAGCGGTCGAAGTGTTCACATCGCATTTACCTGAGAAAGAAAAGCCGTAACTCCCCGCGTTGACGGTGATTTGAACAGGGGGGGCGGGATGTGAACCGAAGGTGTGGACGAGGGCTGTTGATAATAAAATATGAATCTGCTATAGTGATCAATTATGGATCGAGAAGAGGTGATTGATTATTTCGTGTGGGGTTTGTGCAGGGGATCGGTTCTGGTTTCGGTTGAGACGACGTGACGTGAGCAGTGAGATTCGATTGATGACAGCCACAGTCTGATGGGAGTCGGGCTATCGTGCCTCCCGGAGGAGCGGACCCATCGGTTTAGCACGAGTGTTTACGGGGCCGGGCTGACTTCTTTTCCCTGTTTCCTCAAACGGTGATCTACGACGATCGTCTTTCGCGGTGTATCTTGTATCTCTAATTGCGGTAGACCAGTGACACAACAAACTCACGCAAAATTGGACCCATTTTTCTACAGACTATCCGGACAGACCCGATCCGCGTTGCTCCGTGAAGATATTGACTGCATTGAAAAACTTGCGTCCCTTTCCGAAGAGGAGTTGACGGAGATTCGGGGTATCGGCCAGAAACGAACGGATGAAATTCTGTCCTTTCTGGATGAATTAAACCTTCCGGCCAAACAGGCCGTCTCGTTCGATTCGGCCGGCAACGGGCATTTCATTCCCGCCGACCTTGGTGAATTTATCCGGAACGCACAGGAGGAAAGTAATTACTGGGACCGCGGGGTGGACTACGTTCGTAAAGATCGAGTGGTTTCCGTTCAGCAGCAGGACAATGACGAACACGTCTTCCGGGTACAGGGCAAGAAACAGTACAGTGTACGTCTGAATCTGGACGAGCAGGAATGGGATTGTGAGTGTCCGGTCTATCGATACTGGGGACCTTGTAAACACGCCATCGCCGGGGCGCTCCATCTTGCGGAGAAAGAGCGACGGGAACAGCTACGGCGAAAGGAACAGAAGAAATCTCGTATTTCTCGCCTTCGAAACAGGCTGAATTCGGTAGACATTCGACCGGAGCATAAAACGAATTCCGTTATACACTACTTGCTCACGAATGATCTGGAGGGGCAATGGCGTCTGGTCGCCCATAAAGGGCCTGAGACCCCTACCTCGCAGGTCCGACGTCTGCCCCGTGTTCAGTACGAAGAAATCGACAACCCGTCCCTTCCGGCCGGTAGCGTGGATCGGACTGTACTGGAACGGTTAAGCCTGGATTACACGCGAAATAGTGATCTGGGGTCGTCCAGTGCCCCTTCTCCCATGGGGGATGTATTGCATCTGCTCAGAAACCGAAACGTCTGGTTGCAGGACGAAAACGGGGAGGAGCATTCCCTTACAATCTCTTCCTCTTCCCTGTCCCTTACGTTGAAGCTGCGGGAACCGGAAGAGGAGGTCGAGCAGCATCGTGATACGCATCTTGAGATCACCGGGATTCTCGAGAACGAGGAGGTTCGGATTCGTCCGGATCAGGTGGAGATTATCTGTGATCGACCGCTCTGGGTGTTGTGCGACGAGACGCTGTACCCGGTGGAGGGAAGTGCTTCGGAAGCGGCCATTCTCAAGGAATTTGAGGAGGGGGCGGTGGATATTCCCCGCAGGGAAATGGACGTCTTCTGTGGTCAGGTGTTTCCCCGGCTCGACGCGATGCAAATAGACGTCGAGGCTGACACGGACACCTTCCCGAGGTACCAGACGCAACCGGAAGGTCGGTTGTACCTATCCGAGGAACAGAAAGAGCTTGTCATACAGCTTCGGGTGGCGTACGAGGGGGTCGAAGTGACGGACCGGACCGGAAAACACGTGCTTGTACCGGACGAGGATGGTCGGTCGTTCCGTATGATCGAACGCAACGAGTCACAGGAAGACCTTCTGCGAAAACAGTTCGAGCAGACGGATGTGCGGGAGGTCTCCGTATTTGACGATGAACAGGCATACACCCCTGACGGGGACCCGATTGAGTGGTTGGTTGATCGGTTACCCGAACTGACTTCGGATGGGTACAAGGTCTTTGGTGAGGAAAACCTGAAGCGGTACAGTCGCCCGATGCAACCAACGGGTTCCCGGGTGAACGTATCCAGTGGAATTGATTGGTTTAACCTTGACGGAGCTGTTGAATACGGGGATCAGGAAGTTTCCATGGCGGAGCTCCGGGAAACCCTCCAGGCCGGACAGAAGTACGTGGAACTTTCAAACGGCGAATACGGGGAGATTCCGCAGGATTGGGTGGAGGCTTTTTCCGGGTGCCTGGATATGGCAAAAGAAGATGGAGACCGGATCCAGTTGCCGGAGGCCGCTGCTCCGATTGCGGACGACCTGACCGAGGTCGCCGACGAGGCGGACGTGGATGATCGGTTTCGCGAAACCCTCGAAAAGTTTGAGGCGTTCGAGAAAATTGAACAGGTCGAGCCCCCGTCCGATTTCAAAGGCACCCTGCGGCCCTATCAGAAAGCGGGTGTCTCCTGGATGATGTTCCTCCGTGAATTTGGTGTGGGGGGCATCCTTGCCGACGACATGGGTCTCGGGAAAACCATTCAGGTCCTGGCGCTGTTTCAGAAGATCAGGGAGCGGAAGGGGTCGTACCCCGCTTCGCTCGTGGTGGCGCCACGATCTGTTCTGACCAACTGGAAACGGGAGACCCGACGGTTTATTCCGGATATCAGCGTATATACGCACCACGGTATGGATCGTGCATCCGGATGCGAGGAATGGCCGGATGAAGACCTTGCGATCACCACGTATGGAACGATGCGCCGAGATATCGATTGGCTGAGCGAGGTCGATTTCGATTACATCGTGCTTGATGAGTCTCAGGCCATCCGAAACCCGGACACGAAAACGTCCCGGGCGGCGAAGAAGCTACGGGCGGACAACCGCCTCTGCCTGAGTGGAACACCCGTTCAGAACACGACAATGGACCTCTGGTCGCAGTTTGAGTTCCTGAACCCGGGCTACCTGGGCGGTCGAACCCGCTTCGAGGAAACCTTCGTACGGGGCATCGAAGCGGACCAGGCGGAAAAGGTTTCCAACAAGCTTCAATCCCTTGTGGATCCGTTCATGTTACGGCGGACCAAAGAACGGGTTGAAAAGGAACTCCCTCCGATCAGTCAGTCGATTCTTGAATGTCCGATGGAGGAGGATCAGAGACAGCTATACGAGCGCGTTCGTTCCGCGTATCATACCGCGCTCAAGGAGGACATGGAAGACAAATCCTCAAATGAAGTCCGCTTCAAGACGCTGGAGGGATTGACCAGGCTCCGCCAGATCTGCTGTCATCCGGACCTGGTCGGAGAAGATCAGAATTTCTCCACGAAGCTCGATCAGTTTCGCCGCAAAGCGCGCGAGGTCATCCAGGAGGGTCATCGAATTCTGGTGTTCTCCCAGTTTGTCGAGTTCCTGGAGCACATCGAGAATCAGGTCCAGGATATGGACTGGAAGTACGAGTACCTGGACGGCCAGACACGGAACCGACAGGAGCGGGTGGATCGATTTCAGAACAACAAGGACATTCCCCTGTTTCTTATCAGCCTGAAAGCGGGTGGGGAAGGGCTGAACCTGACCGGTGCTGATTATGTGTTTCTCATGGACCCATGGTGGAACCCGGCCGTTGAGCGACAGGCTACGGATCGAACGCATCGGATCGGACAGGACAAACGCGTGTTCGTATACCGTTTCATCTGTCCGGACACGGTGGAAGAAAAAATACTCGAACTCCAGAAAAAGAAACGAACGATCGCAAACGACGTCATTACGCCGGAGGCGGACCTGTTTAAAAACCTGACCCAGGACGACATCACCACCCTGTTTTCCTGAGGTCTTCCGGATGAAAACCCGGATTTCCCTCCGGTTGATTCCCGGCAATCGGGCCTGTTCAGAGGTCGGACAACCCCTTCTGGTTTGCTCGTAGTGAGGATCTGAAGACCAGATAAAGACGAATACAGTAGATTACGAACCCATCCGTTCGGACGCATTCTCGGGGGAATTCGAGCAAAGGCTTACCAGTCCGGTGACGACGAAGGAGAGCAGAAACGCGGGAACCAGCTGATATACGTCCTGGCCGAACAACATTTCCGATATAATCGGGAACTGTTTCCAGATGATGGCGGTGGCGGCCCCGGTAATCATCCCCGACAATACTCCCCATCGACTGAGGCCCTCCCACCACAGTCCAAGCAGGACGGGCGGTCCGAAGGAAGCGCCCAGAATCGCCCAGGCAACAAGAACGAACCAGAAAATGAGCTGAACGTTCAGCAGTGCCGCGACGACCCCGAGTACGCCGAGTACAAACACGGTACACCGGCTCAATAAAACGAGTCGTTCCTGCCGGCAATCCGGCGCAAAAATATGCTGGTACAGGTCACGGGACACGGCGGAACTCGCCACAATCATCATCGAATCCGCCGTTGACATAATAGCGGAGAGGATTGCAGAAATAAGAAGACCGGACAGCACCGGGTTCAACGTTCGGGTGGCAAGCACGGGAAACGCATTTTCCTGATCCAGAAGCAACGAAGGAGGAAGCTGAATGCGGGCAATCATCCCAATCACAACGGCCCCGTAAAAGGCCAGGATTCCCCACCCAATCGAAATAACGCGGGCCTGTGAAATACGTTTCTGATCACGAGTGGCCATGAATCGAGATAACACGTGTGGCATGCCCGGATACCCCAACCCGATTCCCAGCAGGCCGAGCACGAATCCCAGGGAGGAGGAAATCGGTAATACGGGTAACGCGCCCGAATCAGTGTGATCATCGCGGTTCTGCTCGTTGTTGGTGGCGCCAAAGGCGTCTACAAGGTCCTCCCCGGCGTTGAGTTGCTCAATGGAAATTGAATGAACGTGAATTTTCCGGTTGATAACGTAGCCCGTGTTTTCGGTTAGCGGCACCGGTTTCATCGATCGCTTCACTGATTTGGTCTCGTCGTCAGTAGGCATTTTTGTAGCCGGATCAACCGGATGAATGTTCATCTTCGTCAGTGGTTTGAGTTCGTACGAATATTCGGTATGGTTCCGATGCCGCTCGGACGTGTTGCTTCGGGCGTGTACGATAAATCGGATTGCGTCGGATGGAGGTTCAGAAGGTTGATCGTGGAGTGATATGGATGAATTCAGTATGCTGACGACCTGTTTTTTCTGATAGGTGTCCAGTCGAATCGAGCGTGTGATCGAGTCCGATTCGTTGACCGGGTCGACGGAAACACTGAACTCAATCCAGCCCCGTGCGGGAACCTTCTCAAGCCTGTTCGTGAACTCGGGTACTCCGCCCATCCTGATCATCAGAAAAAGGGGGAAGAACCCCAGGCCGGTTGCAATGATTACGCCCTGCACAAGATCCGTCCAGGAGGAGGCCCGGAATCCGCCGAACACCGTATACAGGACGGTAAATCCGGCCCCGATCAGAATGCCTATCGTACGACCGGTGTCCTGCTCCTGAAAAAATAGACTTGCGAACAGTTTTCCGGAGGCCTTGAACTGTGCGCCGATGTACGTCGCCATCGCGACGAAAATAATGAGGACCGAAACGATCCGCACGAGGTGCAGTCGGTCGTCCACGCGATACTCGAGGAAATCCGGAAGCGTAATAAGGTCCCGGTTTGCTGAAATTCGTCGCAGCCGGGGCGCGACGAAATACCAGTTTACACAATACCCGAGCAGACAACCCGGGATAAACCAGGCGGCTGACGAACCGAGCGCGTACCCCATGCCTACGGCCCCAAGTGTGACCCAGCCGCTTTCCGAACTTGCGGCGGAACTGATTCCGGACAGCCAGGCGCCGAGCCCCCGGTCCGCAAGGAAATATTCTTCCATGCTTGCGTCCAGACGGGTCGATAGATAACCGATCCCAAGCAATCCGACGAGGTAGATGAGGAGGATCGTCAGCTGAATGATTTCAACGGAGCTCCAGCTACTCTGCATCATACTGTTTCAGCTTCCACAGGTAGTGTCCGATGACAGCCGAAAACAGAACCAGCGGAAACATGCCGTACAAAAACAGGTTCCAGTCCATGATGAAATAAATCAGGTGGGATGAAGACGTGTTATTGACCGTATGTAAGATCGACGATTTTCCATTGGTTTTGCTCCTGTTTGAACCGAAGGGTCCAGCTGGAGATAAATTTTTGCGGCAATCGATCCGCCGAATTCTCGTCGTCTTTCTGGTACAATGTAAGAATTTTTACATCCACTTCGGCCGTTCCGTTCCGCACGCGTGTTTCTCGGCTCATGACAATGTGACGGTGCCGGGGAACGCGAGAAAAAAACCGATCCAGAGCATCCCGGAGTTTCTGCTTCGTGAACGGCGATCCGGCCGTGGATTGAGACAGGAGAAGCCGGTTCAGGGAATCGGGCGGAGACGAGGAGAAAAAATCATCGTGCAACTGACGATTGAGGCGCCGGAAATTCTCGTTCGACATCGATCTGAGGCTGATATCAAGCACATGATTCACCGCTTCCGTCGGCGTTACGTACAGACGCTCACACGTGTACACGCACACTCCAAGGAGTGCGATACCGGTCAAAATGTACACGACTTTCCGGAAGCCGTTGCTCATTGAAGCCAAACAACAGTTGTTGGATTGCGATTCACCGATCCGGATCAGGTCACTGGACCGGCCGGGTACCGCAGTCTCCATGGGTCGGAGGAGGTATCCGATTCAGCATAAAGCGATCAGGTAAACAGTGAGTACGGAAGCCTCCTGGTGGAGACAACGATGAAGTATATGGTATCAGGAACGGGATCGGAAGCAAATATACAGGGACCATTTGATTTTCATTGACCAATCACTATAATTAATTCGTTCTCTATCAGCCACTCTAATTCCAATATCTGCGGAATTTGTACGCAAGGTAGATTTTATGCGAGATGAACTGAACGGCACAACGTTTGCTCGAAAAGAAGATTATCCGGATCAGGAGCGCGACTGGTACCTGGTGGATGCGTCCGGGAAAACACTTGGTCGTCTGGCGTCGAATGTAGCCACCGTATTAATGGGAAAGCACAAACCGGAATTCACGCCCCACGTCGACGTGGGCGACCACGTCGTTGTGATCAATGCCGGGAAGGTGCGGACCACCGGGAATAAGCTCGGACAGAAGAAGTACCAACAGTTCTCCGGGTTTCCGTCCGGACTACGAGAAATTCCTCTTGAGAAACTCATCGTGACCTATCCGGAACGAGTGATTGAAAAAGCGGTTCAGGGGATGTTGCCGTCCTCCAATCTCGGCGAAAAAATGCTCAAGAAGTTGCATGTGTATCCGGAAGAGGAACATCCTCACCAGGCACAGGTCCCGGAACCTGTTGACGTTGAGGACTTGCCTTCTTCGTAACATCTTCATTATTACGTGAAACCAATGGTAGACGAGGAAAACAACGACGAAGAAGCTGTCTCCGAAAAGGAGGACCCTCAGGAAGAGGAAGGGGATGACGGGCAGGAGGAGATGGAAGAGCTTCAGGAAGCGTTTGATACCTCCGTGAACGAATCCCGAAAGAAGTATGGCTACATCTGGGGAACCGGACGTCGAAAAACCGCCGTCACCCGGGTGCGACTGAAAGAAGGAGACGGAAACATTCAGGTCAACGGAAAGGATTATCGTAATTATTTTAGTAATCTCAAGGACCAGAGATCCGTCGAAGAGCCCCTGCGGGACACGGACCAGCTCGGTGAGCTGGATATATACATTAACGCGAACGGAGGGGGGAAGGGGGGACAGGCCGAAGCCGCTCTCCTTGGCATTGCCCGGGCGCTTGTCAAAGCCAACCCCGATCTGGAATCCGTGCTTCGTGATCGGGGCCATCTCACACGGGACCCCCGCATGAAGGAACGCCGGAAGTACGGCAAACACGGTGCACGCCGGGGAAAACAGTACTCCAAGCGGTAAGCTTTGTTTGGCTGTTTCCACTTCGGCTTCTCTTTGTTTGCTTTCCGTGTCCTCGTTTATTGAATGAGACGGCCGTTCATGCTATAATAATACCTATCGATTTAGGCAATTTTTACAGGTGTGAAGATCATGAACGGAAAAACAGGGATCCTGGTTGCTGTCGGAACGGGGGCGCTTGGCATTTTCCTACTTGTCTACGCAAGTATTCAGGCGTCCGCCCGTCAGTATGTCCGTGTTCACCAACTTGTCGAGCAGGGGGAACGGTACGACCGGAAACGGATTAAGCTGTCCGGGGAAATTGTCGGGGATTCCGTTCATTTCCAGCCGGATCGGCTCAGGCTCCGTTTTCGTGTAAAAGACGTTGCGGAGGTATCTTCACAAAAGGATTGGAAGAAGGGGGCGAAGCCTGAAACGGAGATTGTGTATGAGGGCCCAAAGCCGGATGCGTTTCGGGAAGGAGGAGTAGCAATTGTCAAGGGGATTTATCATCAGGAGACGAATCGAATCGAAGCGTCAAATCTTCAGGCGAAGTGTCCATCTCGTTATAAGAAAGAAGCGAACGAACAGGAACAGTCCTCACCGAAAACGTCCACCTCAAGCCCGTAATTCCGGGAGACTGCTGAAAATCCTCGCTACACCCGGAGCAGGTTGTATGGGAGACTGCGGGATTTGCCGGTAGAACATAACCATATCGCCGGTAAAACTTACCGTCGACGTCTCCTACAGCTGTTTCGTGGGAGAAGATATATCACTATCATTTCGGACGTTGGATCTGATGGACCCCACAATTCGATGACGGCGTGATTCTTAAAATGACGCCGCACGATCGCTCCAGTTATTTTTATACGGACGAAGCTGGGTTTTTCAGCAGCCTCCTAAGAAGGCCGTTTTCAGCACAAGATCCGGTGGAGGTGTTTGGGGTATTGATGGACCGTTGAGATCGCCGTGATATTTCCCCAATTCTTTTAAAAAAAAATTGCCGCTTGATCTGACCGGCAAGGATGCCGGCGCTTTCCGGGGTCTTCACAGATGGTTGAGTAATTACGGATCGCTCCATGAGTGATCGAATGAGGTTTTAAGGTTTTATTCAACAACTGACGTTGGTTTTTACCATGGTTCAGGTCGGAGAATTCGCACTGCGTATTGCGCTTGGCGTCGCTGTCATCGGTCTTTTGTTTTCTTGTGCCGGGCTTATTACGCGCCGACGCCGGCACGCTGAATCGGCCCGGCGACTGTTCTACCTGAACCTGGCGTTGAACGTCCTTGCGTTTATCGGTCTGGCCGTTGCGTTTCTCACGGACCAGTTTCAGTTTGAATACGTATACCAGAACTCCAGCACGTCGATGGATACAGTCTACAAGTTCTCGGCGATATGGGGAGGAATGGAGGGATCCCTTCTCCTTTGGAGTTTTGTGCTTTCAATGTACGCCGCGATTTTTGCCTATACGAAGTCCGACGAATGGCGGTGGAGTTTTTTGAGTGGTTCGTTCCTGGCCCTGTATCTTGTTCAAATATTCTTTCTCGTACTTCTCAACGAACCTTCGTTTCCGTTTGAGCTTGTTCCCCCGGATGCCCGTATATCGGATGGTTCCGGGCTCAATCCGCTGTTACAGAACCCGGGCATGGCGACGCATCCGCCGATGCTGTACCTCGGGTTTGTCGGGTTGACCATACCGTTCGCCCTGGCAATCGGTGCGCTGTTTTCGGATCACCTGGACGATGAATGGTTGGACGAAGCGCGGCTCTGGGCGATGGTGGCATGGATCATTCTGGGCCTCGGCATCATGCGGGGCGGGTTATGGGCCTACCAGGAGCTGGGCTGGGGAGGATACTGGGCGTGGGATCCGGTCGAAAACGCGTCGTTCATGCCCTGGTTGCTGGCCACGGCGTTTATCCACTCGATCATGATCCAGAAGCACCGGGGTATGCTCAAGGTCTGGAACGTGTCGCTGGTGATCCTGGCCTTCGCGTTTACGTTGCTGGGCACGTTTCTCACACGCAGTGGATTAATTACCTCCGTTCATACGTTTGCACGTAATCAGGCTCTCGGTACACTGTTTCTCGCATTTCTCGGCCTGGTTCTGTTCGGTGGGTTGGTGCTGATTGTCTGGCGGTGGAATTCGTTGCAGAGCCAGCACACGCTGGATTCGTTTCTGTCGAGGGAGTTTATGTTTGTTCTAAACAACCTGGTGCTTGTGGGCATTACGTTTGCCGTTTTCTGGGGTACGATGTTTCCCACGTTTTCGGAACTGTTTACCGGTGAACGGCAGAGTGTCGGGCCGCCGTATTACAACATGGTGACCGTTCCGCTGTTTCTGCTCCTGATTCTGACGACGGGTGTTGGTTCGTTGATCGGTTGGCGGAAGGCGAGCTGGCAGAACCTGAAGCGAAATTTTACCATTCCGTTTCTTGGATTTGTTCTCACGCTGCCCGTCTTCTGGTACATTTCGTACACCCACGCAACCAGTCTGCAGGCCATAGCGTCTCCGTCCAGACGCATGCTTTCGTTCACGTATAGCGCCCTGGCCTATTCCCTCTGTGTGTTTACGGCACTGACCATGATCCAGGAGATGGTTCGAGGGACCGTCTCCCGCTGGCGGCGGTTCGACGAGAACCCGGGAGTTGCATTTCTGTCCCTGTTTCAGAAAAACCGGCAACGATATGGAGGGTATATCGCGCACCTGGGATTTCTCGTGGTCGTTGTCGGCATCGTGACCTCAAGCGGGTTCGGGAAGGAACGTGTGGCCACCGTAGATCCCGGTCAGGAGATTTCGTTTGCCGGATATAACCTGAGGTTTGAGGGGTTAAAAAGCTTCAATATTCCCCGGGACCGGAACCAACCCGTCCAGGCCCGGGTCTTACAGGCGAATATTCTGGTGAATTTTGCGGGTCGAGATCATGACGATGCCCGTTCGGGCTGGCCCCTTTTGCCGCAGAAACGCATCTACAGGAACTCCCAGCAACCGATGACGGAGGTGGCCCGGGACATTCGACTGTCCGGGGACCTGTATATCGTGCTGTCGGGGATTCCGCAGAATCAGAATGGACAGGTCGTGTTGAAATTATGGTATAATCCCCTTGTGATCCTCGTCTGGACCGGTGTCATTATTGTTGCCATTGGTGGATTTCTTGCGCTTGTTCCGATTCCCGGGATCACCACGTCCTGGGAGAAAGGAGGTAGGACATGAACAGAAATCTATTTGGTAGTGCTCCTGCGAGGAACGGGTTCCTTTGTTTGTTGTTTCTATGTGCGTTGTTCTTCGTTCAGGGACCGGTTTCTGCACAGGCGGATTCTGCTCTTCAGAGGCCGGACAAGCCTCAGTACGAGCAACTGTTTAACTGCCTCTGTGATATTGAAGTGAAGGAAAACGGGGAGGTCGACGATTCGGGAAACTGTGGGAAGCCCCTCGAAAACTGTAGCTGTCAGTTTTCCGAGAAAATGAGAACACAGCTGCTGACCCTGGACCAGCGGGGACTCGACAGACGCGAACAGATCGAATGGATGAAAGAGAAGTACGGGAACATGGGGAAACGGGTGCTCGCCGTACCGGACCCCGCCAACAACAACTGGTTCCTGGCGTACCTCGTGCCGCCCGCCGTTATCGTGATTGCCCTGTTATTCGTGGGGGGGCTGGGATGGTACTGGCTTGAGGATCGGATTCGATCCTCCGATTCATCCGCTTCCGATCGGGATCGTAACCCGGATCTGAACGTGGATCAGGAGGAGCTGGCGGAGGAAATTGAACGAGAGGTTGAGGAGCATCGATCCTCATGATTCTGGAATACCTGTTGCTGATTTCGGTGTTGGTTGTGGGGTTGGGTTACGCGCTGATTCCTCAGGTGTTTTCGCTGGGACTGAACGATCGTGAACCCCCCGTTGAACGTCAGCAAATCAAGGAACTCCGGGAGGAGAAACAGAAGTGGGTACAGGGCATTCTTGACCTTGATACGGAGTGGGAAGTGGGCAACCTTGAGGAATCGGAGTACCGGAGACTTCGCAAAACCTACAAACGGAAGGCGGTCAGGGCCCTTCGGGAGTTGAAGCGACTCAGGGAAACGGCGGATGACGCTGAGGACCCGCACAAAGCGGCTCTGGATGAAGAAATCGAGGCGTCGATTCAGGAGAAAAAGAAACAAATTTCACACGGTAATTAACGGTGACTGTCATGAGTGCGTGTACGCGGGTTCGAATGGTGCTGCTGACGTGTATTTGCCTGGTATGGCTTTCCAATGGGTTGCTTCAGGCCCAATCAAACGACGGGTCTTCCTCGTCCACGTCCCTTCAGGAACTGACAATTCGTTTTCAAAACGGGACGGCGGATGCGGACGAAGTCAACCGGATCACCGGTGTGGTGTTTGATTACGAGAAGTACAGGGCTTCTCAAGAATCCGGGGAGAGAAAATCGTTGATCGAGGAGCTGGAAGAGCATGGAACGAGATTTCAGACCATGGAAAAGACGCATCGTATACAATTGAACAAACCGGTCTCGTCCCCGATGATTCTGGTGGTTTATAAAGGTGGAATCTATCAGAAAAAACTGGAGGGAAACAAATCGGAACAAACTGTGGATATGACGGTGTACGAACCAACCAGAAACCGCAATTCACTCCGGTTGCAACGTCATCACATACCGATCCAGCGGCGGGAGGACAAGTTGCAGGTCAGTGAAATTATGATTTTTCAGAACACGGGAGACCGGACCTACGTGGGTCCGGACGGGTTTGAGCAATCCATCCCGGTGACCCTTCCTGATAAAGCAAATCACGTACAGGGTGCCCGGCCCGATTCGGAAGGGGATGCGAATCGTAAATCCAACAGGTACTGGTTGTCGAAAACCGTGCCGCCGAACCGGGCGGTTTCGGCTCAGGTTACGTATCACCTTCCGTTTCGATCGTCCGTAACGCTGGAGCGGAAAATTGAATATCCCACGGAGACGTTCTTTTTCGCCGTCGGCGAAGGGGGGGTGAACATTACGAATACCTCGTCGAACCTGGAAAAATCCTCGCGGACCGCGCCCTCCGGTAAACGGGACATGATCAAGTTGACCGGACGAAATCTGTCGGCCGGGGATACCGTTTCGGTTACCTTTGAACCGGCGGGACCGGCCCCGTCGGCCGGATCAGCTACCGCAGGTTCGGATGCTAATTCCGGTGTGTCCGGAGGAGGAACGGCTGGGTCGAAGGCCGGTACGCCGGGTTCGGGTGAAGGTGAAATGAATTACCTGTTCATCGTGGTCGGGGTGCTGGCGGGACTGGCGTTGATCGTCAGTTTGATGGCTGTGGTGTTGATGTATCGTACGAGGAACCGGCAGGGACCCGGGGGGGTGAGTGAGGCGAACGATGCGGGTGCACCCCGTGACCTGCTTATAGAAGAAATTGCGCAACTTGATCAGGACCTCGAGGACGGGAACATCAGCGAGGAGTACCACCGGAAGCGGCGTTCCCGGTTGAAGTCAAAGCTCATGTCCCTCGAATCGGATTCGTCCTGATTCTTTTCATTCGGTTTTTCCTGGTGCATCAGACGCATGTCTGATATGGCATGGTTCAGATTGGAGGACGTAAGTCGCTGGTACGGGAACCGGCCGGGTGTGCGAAATGTGAAGATGACGGTGGAGAGCGGAGAGGCAATTGGCCTTGTCGGCCCGAATGGTTCGGGGAAAACCACCCTGCTGAAGCTATTGTCCGGGGAACTTTCACCGACGGCGGGTCGGATCCAGCGACGCACGGATTCCGCCGAGCGACCGTTCAACGCCCGTTTTGGGTATTGCGGGCATGATCTAATGCTGTACGAGCAGTTGACCTGTCTCGAAAACCTGCGGTTTTACCTGCGCCTGTACGGGACGGACGAGTCGGAGCGTGTTCGTCAATTACTTGACGCCCTGAGCCTCTGGGAACGACGCGATACCCGGGTATCAGCTCTTTCAAGTGGCATGAGAAAAAAACTTTCAATCGCCCGTGCACTGGTTCACGAACCGGACCTGCTCCTCCTGGACGAACCGTTTCGCGGGGTCGATAATACGTCCACCGAACAGATTGAAACCCGGCTTCGAACATTTTTAAGCCGCGGGGGAACGTTAATGATGGCAAGTCATGCGTTAAAAAAAATCGTGAAGCTGTGTGGGCAGGCCTATGTTCTTGCCGGTACCCGGGTCCGGGAGCGTCAGTCGCTGGACCCGTTTGCTCCGGAGGAGTTCGTTACGTACTACCGAAATTTGATCGGAGGAACAAACGATGGGTAAGAGAACGTTCGCTCCGGTTTACCGGGAGGGGTCGTGCACGACATTCACGGCATCTTAACTGTAACCGGTAAGGATCTCGCGGCGGAATACCGGAAGAGGGGCGTGGTGAATACCGTTCTGCTGTTTTCCGTTCTGCTTCTTCTTGTGGTATACTTTTCCATTCCGCATGACACGGAAACGCTTCATGCGTTTGGCCCTCCTGCCTTCTGGATAAGTCTTGTGTTTTCCAGCTTTCTTGGGTTAAATCATTTCATGCAGACGGAACGGGACAACAACTGCCTGACGGCACTGAAATTATCACCCGTTACGCCCTGGGTCTTGTTTGCCGGGAAAAGCTTATCCCTTTTCCTGATGCTGGTTCTGGTGGAAGTGATACTGGTTCCTGTTTTTCTTATGATGTTCGAGTATGGATTGGGTGGAGAGTTTCTGCTGTTTCTTGTCGTGGTCATGCTGGGAAACTTCGCAATTTCATTATGTGGCGCACTGTTTTCAGGGCTACTTATTTCCGGACGGGCCTCGGCGTTCCTTTTGCCGATCGTTATGATTCCCGTTCTGCTACCGCTTATTATTTCAGGTGTGCGTGCGTCCGATCCGCTGCTTGCCGGCATGGCGGATGCTTTTCAACAACCGGGGACACCATTTCAGGCGGTTCGCCCGTGGCTCATGCTGCTTCTGGGCATGGATTTTGTCCTGTTTTCGGCCGGTAGTTTTCTTTCTGATACCGTGTATTCGGCATGAAAAAAAGTGCAGACACTTCTTCCGAATCACTGATCGCGACGATGCTTCGGTGGTGGCACTCGGTCGGAGCACAGGGAACGGCGATGGTAGCGATGCTCCTTCTTGGGGTTGCCCTCGTGATGGCACTGCTGTATACACCGTTGTTTTCGGAAGATGAATTCGGGGCCCTTGCCCAGAAGATCATGTATTTGCACGTCCCGTTTGCAATCATATCATTCGTAGCGTTTTTCGCGGGATTTGTCATGGCGCTGTCCTTTCTTTTTACGGACAAGAAATGGTACGACGATTTCAGCAGAGCCTGCATTGACGTCGGTTTTTTATACAGCCTCGCCGTATTGGTCAGTGGACCGCTTTGGGCTCGCCCCGTTTGGGGGGTCTGGTGGAGTTTTGAACCACGGTTGAACACGTTTTTGATTATGTGGTGCATTTACGCCGGATATTTTTTGCTTCCTCCGTTTCTGGACGGAATCGAGGTGAAGGAGAAGTTTCGTTCCGTGGTGGCTATACTGGGATTTTTGATGATTCCCGTCGTGTACTATTCCGTTGACATGATCGCGGCGGAATTTCAGAACCATCCTCAGCGGGATCTCGAACTGGCTTCGTCCATGGTCTGGACCATACGATTGACGATGATTTCCCTGTTCCTGATGTTTCTCTGCCTGAGCTGGTTGCGGTTTCGAATCTTTCGCCTGAAGCGTAGGTTATATCGTCGAATGATTGGGGTGATCGAATGATCTTGGTCAGCAACGCTCTACTCGCGTCTTCCGGTTCGTATGCAGGGGGCTCGTCCAACCTCTGGTATTTTCTGATTGCTTACCTTCTTCTATGGGCCCTGATCTTCGGCTACTTGTTCTATCTGCACGGCCGGATGAAAAAGCTGGAGAAGGAGTTCGAAAACCAGAACATGGATCCCTTTTCGACGAATGACGACCAGGAGGAATCCGGGGAGGTCCGCGGTCTGGGGGGCGTCTCGGACGAGACGGAGTGACGGGGTATGGAACAGGTGCCGATTTCTGTGAACACGGGGTGAATTCGATCGACTGTGGGCCTATTTTTTTTTGCGACTCGGTCTGTGTCGGTTACAGTCCTGCGCTTATGGAGCTACGGGGATGCGTAGTCCCGCAACTGCTATGACATGGTATTCCGCATCCCGGGTTACCGTTTTCAGATCATTCTGTTGAAACCAACCGAAAAAAACATAAAATATGAATTGACTGTATTGAGTTGACCGAATTTAATTTGTGCAGGAGGGGGCACTCTTGAATAACGTCGTCTGGAATCTGAAACAATCCAGCCGGTCCGAAAAAGACCGGCTAACCCGGCAGCTGGAGATAACACCAATTACCGCACAGCTCCTGGTGAACCGGGACATCACCTGTCCCGAATCCGCGTCCACCTTCATTGATCCGTCCATGCAGGACCTGGAGGATCCGGAGGAATTTGATGCCATGGGTCCGGCCGTGTCCCGTGTGCGAAATGCGCTTCGATCGGACGAGGAAATCCTCGTATTTGGCGACTACGACGTGGACGGAATCACGGCAACGTCCACACTGCTGAACTTCTTTGACCTCATTAACCGGGAGGTCGATACGTATGTACCGGACCGGCTTGACGAAGGGTTTGGATTAAATATGGATACCACCCGACGTCTGTTACAGGAGTACGAGCCGGATCTGGTCGTGACGGTTGATTGTGGCACCAGCAGCCTCGAGGAGATTGCTTTTCTGGATCAGAACGGCGTGGACACCATTGTTGTCGACCATCACGAACCACCGGCCCAACTTCCCCCGGCAACCGCTATCCTGAATCCGAAGACGGACGGATCGGGGTATCCGTTTTCCGAGCTCTGTGCATCGGGTGTGGCCTTTAAACTCGTGTGGGGAATTGCGAAGAAGCTCTCCGACCAGAAGAAGGTCAAACCCGAATTCCGTGATTTTCTCGTGGATTCAATGGGCATGGCGGCCCTCGGGACGATCGCGGATCAGGTTCCTCTTGTTTCGGAGAATCGAATTTTCGCCCGGTATGGGTTGAGTGCGCTTTCCCGAACGTCCATTCCCGGTCTGCAGGCATTAATCGACGAAGCGGGGATTTCCGGAGACGATGTGGATGCCGAGGATGTGGGGTATAAAATTGCTCCTCCCCTGAACGCGGCGGGTCGCCTGCAGAAGAGTCACCTGGGCGTAAAACTGTTCCGAGCAGGATCACTGGAGGAAGCGAAACAGGTGACCGGCACACTTGATGAAATCAACAAAGAACGTCGGATGTTGCAGCGGAACGTGGTTCGGGACGCGGAGGATCGAATTGATAAACTCGATCTGGAGGACCATCCTGTAATCGTTCTCTCCGACGAGGACTGGCACCCGGGGGTCATTGGCATTGCCGCATCCCGCATTGTGGATCGCTACGACCGCCCCTGTGTTCTCATTGGGAGCGGTCTGGAGCCCGCGCGAGGGTCCGCACGATCACCGGACGGGTTTCAGCTTCATACCGCGTTTGAGAACTGCTCGGGGTTGCTGGAAAAACACGGGGGTCACGCGAACGCCGCCGGACTGAGTATACGGGAGGAGCGGATTGACGAGTTCCGCCGTGAATTGCAGAAACAGGCGACGTCTCACGACCTGTTTGAGATGAACGGAGGGGTCCGGAAATCCGTCGATATTGACCTCGAAATCTTCCTTCCGAACCTTGACTGGCGTCTGCTTCGTGAAGTCAACAAACTCCAGCCTTATGGCCTTGGAAATCCACAACCGGTGTTTGCAAGTGTCGGCGTGGAAGTGTCCGAACCCCCGGAACTCATGGGGGACAGCGGGGATCATCTTTCGTTCCGCGTCTCACAGGGAGGGGTGGAGCGACGGGTCGTCGGTTTCGGCATGGGAAATCAAATATCAACACTCGATAAAATTCCCTCGGATCGCCTGGCACTCGCATACAAGCCCGTTGTCAACGAGTGGCGAGGTCGCAGATCCATCGAACTTCACCTGGTGGATATGCAGGATCGGGAACAGATCCAGCTTGCGGAGTCGGCCGCTACGTAACCGGTGATCGAACATGAAAACTTTGAAACAGACGGGAGACGCGCTTGAAAACTGTACGGATTTTCTTCCTTGCAGACGATTCGAGACTGGTTGTCGCATTCTTAGCGGTAGAGATAACACGAGGACGAACGCTATACGCTATGGAAGATCGTTTGCCCGGTGACCCGATGATCAGTGGCCTCCTGATACTGACCGTAATCCTCACGTGTACCGGTCTCCCGACCGTCGCTGAACCGGCTCCCGGCAGCCACGGGGAGGGGAGCCCGTCGCCCAACGATCCGAAGGTAATACATGCCGATCCGGAAGAATCCCTCCAGACCATCATCGACGATGCCTCCCCGAATACGCACATCGTCGGCAATCCCAACAATCGTCGCTCGGTGGGTCAGATCGAGATCAGCAAAGACGGCATCCGGCTGGAAAAGTTTAACCTGAAGCTGGCGAACCCCTCCGACCACGCGCTGCTCACCATTCACGGATGCCGTGACGTCACGGTGGACAACTGCGTGCTCGAAGGCCGCCGCGGTGAGTCGGAAAACGACGGCTGGACAAACGGCGTTACAATCACCGACGCGCACCACATCCGGGTCGTAAACTGCCGAGTTTCAAACTTCGTGCTGCAGGGCATCACGGCCACCACCAATCCGCTGCACGGGCCGATGAAGTCAAAGGGAGGGGGCATCTCGCACATTCAGTTTGTCGGAAATCGTTTGTCGCAGATCGGGAACGGCGATCTTCTGTTTGCCGGCGGAAAGGGCCGGACGGCCGAACACGGCCGGATGACCGGCAACGTCTGCACGTCGACCACACAGGACGTGCTCAACGTCATCGACGGATTTCAGCACGCCCGAATTCGGGATAACGTTGTGAAGGGCAACGGCGTGGGACTGGCAATCGAGCAACACGATCGAGGAGTGGACCGTCCCGTCCAGGACCTCATCGTTAACGGGAACGTGTTCGAACATACCGGGGGAGCCTCCAACGCCATCGAATTCGACCATCCCGGCCGGTTCGAGGACATCACTATTCAGAACAACATCTTTATGGGAGGAGGAGGAACGAAGAACCCAAAGCGGTACGGTCTTCATATCGGAGAGGGATATCGAATTCACGGCCTGACCGTCACGAACAACACGTTCGAGAACTGGAAGGAGGCCATCTTCGTCAGTGGGGACGGGAAGCGCGGGGTTTCAATTACCGGTAACCGGATTCGAAACGTTCGGATGGGGATTCTCACCCGGGATTTCGCTCCCCGTGTGGCGAACAATGAGATTCAGGGGGTTCACACCGGTATACGTGTGATAGCAAAAACGCGCAGTATACGGGGGATGAGTGTCACGGTAAAC
The DNA here is from genome assembly GCA_964466525.1 of uncultured Planctomycetia bacterium. GTDB lineage: Bacteria > Planctomycetota > MHYJ01 > CAYXQY01 > CAYXQY01 > CAYXQY01. The sequence continues at coordinate 10,584 of CAYXQY010000021.1, read as the reverse complement.
CGAATTCACAGCACAACGTACGGAATTCACCTCGAGGAAATGGATCGCCGAATAAGTGAGTCGATCGTCCGACACAACACCGTGTTTGACCGTGATCCCTCGACGGGAACGCCGATCCGGACGAACACGGAAGGGCACGGGAACGTTATTTCCGATAACGTGGTGATGGACGAGTCAGCGGCGGATTAGTGGTGGGAGGGGAAGGATACCGCCCTGGACGTCGTTCGGAAAGATCGAAGAGCGACGGTCGTTCACGAATTACTTGCTCCGCCGGACGGTGTTTAAAGCGTTAAATGATTGGAAAGCCGGCAATCTCGATTGCGGTGACTTACGTCCGGACGGGGAAGGAGAAAAACCATCCCATTAGAGTAACTTTCGGAGGAAGGTGTGATTCTCCCGAAGTTCGTTTCCGGCGGTCCGGTCAGCAGTCCGACGCGTGCGGCCATTATGTCCTGCCGTTATCAGCACCGTGTCCGCATCCCGGGGGTGGTCAGGACCGCGGAATTGATTTCTGTGTGTTGTATTCAACGATCGTTGTGAATAATATGATTTTGCAAATAACAAAGAGCGGTACATGGTGCTTTCAACGAGGAAGCAGGTCATGAAAACGAAAGGATACGGGTTTTGTGCTGTCATCCTGCTGGTTCTTCCAATTGTATTCTACGGTTGCTCGAACCAACCACGTGATAACAGGCGCGACGGACTCCATTCTTCTCTCCCGTACGAGGCGATTGGAGAAAGGATGTATCAGGCCTGGGAGGCCGGTGAGACCATGCCGCAGATCAGCCGGTTACATCCGGAGGCGACCCTTTTGGATGGCTACGCGGTGCAGCAGGCTTTCGTAAAACACATGCGGGAAGATCATGGCATTGGAGGGTACAAAGCGGCTGTCGTTGGAGCGTCCGCACAGAAAGATTTTGGCATCAACGGGCCCATAACGGCCGTTCTCCCTGCGTTCGGTGTACGTAAGGCGAAACAAAACATGGTAATAGACCTTTCGGAGTACCCCGGACGGAAAGTGGAGACCGAGATCGGCTACCGTTTTCACGCATCCATCGACGAGCCAGTAAATAATGTTGAGGCCCTCCGGGAAAAAGTCACTGCCGTCTTTTCAGTCATTGAGGTACCGGGCGGTGATCTTGAAGAGGTGAACCCCCCAACAGCCGCGGACATCGCTGCATGGAATGGAGAAGCCCGGGTCATTGTCACCGGCGCCGAGCACGATCCTGACGAGGTGGTTCCGGATGAGGTGGAGATTACGCTCCGGCACAACGGACAGGTCATCAATCAAACCCGGGGAGGGGTGGCCGCAGGGGGCCAGTACGCCACCCTTCTGAAAACGGTTAACAATCTTGTGTCACGGGGATACACGATTAGCCCGGATCAGTCGATTACGAACGGAGCGCTGGGTAATATTCTTCCGTTGAAAACCGGGACGTATAGCGCAGAATTTTCGTCCCTGGGAGACACGGAATTTAAGGTGATCAACGACGAGTAATCTCTTCTGTTTTCAGAAATCACATGCACGACGATAAAAATCCCAGGTTCATCCGTGCGAATGGTTGATTACACAGGAAAAATTTAAACTACTCCGTGCATCTGCTACGATATACCGAACTTCTGAAGGTTGAATCATCGAAGGTTGAATCATCGATGAAATAGCAAATGAACTCTGCTGAGGTTTTTCGCATGGCACTGATGGGTCTGGGTTTTATTCCTGTCCTCGTTCCTGTTGCCTGTCAGTCGGACGGGGGGGGAGCGGAGGGATCTCCGGAAGCTGTATTCGGTACGTCCAATTTTCGGGCCGACCATCCCCCCGAAGTGTCTTCAGCAGAATCACAGGAGATTCCAAAACGGGAGGGACTGAAAGAAGGGGGCGATGGACACAACACGACCGATCGATCCCTGTCCGGGACACGTGACGCCTCCCGGACGAGAACATCATCTGACAAACAGCAAAATCAGCCGGTCACGCCCGATCTTTCCAGGTTGAAGTCGGTGCGACGAAAAAGCAGGAAACAGTTGAAAAAAGCAAGAACGACCTGGCCGGAAAAGTTCGACAGACAGGCGCGGAATCGGCTGCAGAAACACATGAAAAAAAGAGGATGGGAAAAATTTGAGTATTCGAACAACGAGGAAGGGGAAACGTCCGGACAGCAGGACGGGTCAACAAACCAAAAGAACCAGGAGGAGCAGGAAGTTGAGAAATAAGAATGGGGAGGGAGGGTTTCCCCGGGAAGGAAATGGGGACCAACAGACATATGCTGAACCTGTAACTTTCCTCATTTTCCTCATCGTATTCGTTTTTCAGCAATCGGTTCCTTCAGCCCCACTTCATGCGGCTCCTGTTCGTGATGCTCTGACGGGAGCAGCTTTTCCTGGACAGATCTCTCAGTAAAATTTTTTCATGGATCCCGTACAGCGATCGATTATTACGGATCTGTTCGGCGCGGTTCCGGAAGAGATGGGCCATGTGCTCCGGAGGTCGGCGTATTCTCCGAACATAAAAGAGCGCATGGACGCCTCGTGTGCCATATTTGACGAGGACGGACGGATGATGGCACAGGCGGAACATGTTCCGGTCCATCTCGGTTCGATGCCGCTTGCCGTGCGTGCCGTGCTGGACGGATTCGAAGGGGAACTGCATCCGGAGGATCAGATTATTCTTAACGATCCGTACCGCGGAGGAACACATCTTCCCGATATCACAGTGATCATGCCGGTGTTTCACCATGACCGGCTCGTGGCCTTCTGTGCCAACCGCGCGCACCACGCCGACGTGGGTTCGGATCAGGCGGGTTCGCTCCCCCCCTATTCCACGTTCCTGGAGGAGGAAGGAATGGTTATTCCCCCTCATTTTCTGGTGCGCGAAGGGGAACTCAACCGGGACCTGATTACGACGATACAGCAGGAAATGAGGAATCCGGTCGAGCGACTGGGGGATCTCCGCGCTCAGATTGGTTCCAATCGCCGGGGGCAACAAAAAATTACATCCATCATCGAAGAACACGGCCGGTCCGAATTTCGCAAGTTTGCCCGTGAACTGCGATCGTACAGTTCCGAACTGGTTCGTAGCAGCATCAGGTCGATTCCGAACGGCACGTACCGGGCGGAAGGCTGGATGGAATCGACCGGATCCGACCCGGAACCGGCTCGTATTGAACTGGAGCTGGGGGTTCGTGGAAGTGAAATCCATGTCGATTTTGAAGGAACCGACCCGGAGGTCCGGGGCAACGCGAACGCGCCGCTGCCGGTGACGGTATCCGCCTGCTATTACGTGGTTCGTTCCCTGACGGATCACGAAGCACCTCTGAACCATGGCTGTTACGAAATGGTTGAGGTGGATGCCCCGGTCAAAACGCTTGTGAACCCCAGTGAACCTCATGCCGTCTGTTCGGGGAATGTGGAGACCTCACAGCGGATCGTCGATGTGCTGTTTGACGCATTTCGCGAAGCAGTTCCCGAACAAGTACCGGCGCAATCACAGGGAACCATGAACAACCTCGTCATCGGAATGGAGGAGGACGGCCGGCAGAAAACCTACTATGAAACGATTGGTGGCGGTGAGGGGGCGTACGCATGGCGTGACGGTCAGGATGGTATTCACACGCACATGACCAATACCAGGAATACACCCGTGGAAGCACTCGAGCACGCGTATCCGTTGCTTGTGAAACGGTTTGAGCTTCGTTCGGGAAGTGGCGGAGTTGGCCGGTTTGACGGCGGGGAAGGCATCGTGCGGGAAATCGAATTTCGTGGGCAACGTGGTACGTTTTCGGTGATATCCGAACGACGGTCCATCGCCCCCGCCGGTGCGTCGGGAGGTGGAGACGGTACACCCGGGCGTAATGAGTTTATACCGGCGGGAAAACAGGCCAGAGACCTTGGCTCTCGAGCCCGCGGTGGCATGAGCCGGAATGATCGAATCCGGATTATGACGCCCGGGGGAGGAGGATATTACGAGCGGGAAGCCGAATGATTGATTTGTTGACTCGGACGCGAACAGTTCGGTTTACGATCCATGGGTGGGCAGAACCGTTCACGGGCTTCCCTCACGTAATGGAACGGATGCCCGTATGTTCATACTGTAACTGAAGCAGGTTGTTTTGTTACCGTTCGTACGTTCCGATGACCTGGTCCCGGTCAATCACGTGGTCGTCCATTGCCTCCTCGAGTTCTTTCCGGTTTGCTCCCGCAACGAGTGGTAACTCGGCGTCCAGTGCATATACCGTGAACCGATACCGATGGGGGCCATGCCCCGGTGGAGGTGCCGGTCCTCCATATCCGACATGGTCGAAATCATTTATGCCCTGCCGGGCTCCGGGCACCTCGTCCGGTTCTTCGTCCGGGCTGACCCCGTCCGGAAGGGATGGAGTGGATGCGGAGATGTTCCATATGAGCCAGTGCACCCAGGGGTCCGGCTGAGGGGCATCCGGGTCGTCGCAGATCAGCGCAAGGACCTGAGTCTGTTCCGGCAGACCGGAAATGGTCAGGGGTGGAGAAATGTCTTCCCCTTCCGTCGTGTATTGATCCGGAATCGGTTCTCCGTCGTCGAACGCACTGCTCTGGATCTGAAAACTCATGACGGGTTTTCGGTATTTAATACATTCTGGTCCAGTTGCGATCGAAACAATTATTTTTTAAATGGAACGCATCTTCAAATCAGAGTTCGGGGTGATTACGTTCTGGTAAAAGGTACGGTTCCACCAGCGGCCCTCTTCCCTCCACTGCTCAACGTCCGAGAACTCGTAGATGAACCGACGAATTCGGATGGCTTCCGGTCCATCCGTACCTTCAAAGGGATTCTTATAGAGCAATTTTGTAAAGGAGGGATCGTTTTCCTTCAGCTTTCGAACCAGTCCCTGCAACCAGATCGACCGGCGCTGAGGCATCGCCGCGAACCAAAGTTGCCAGTCCAGGCGAAGATGGTATGGGGCCCATTGAGGGGGACGACGACGGGGATCGGTCGGTTTGCCTTTAAACTCGTATTCCTTCCAGTTTCCGTTTTCGTCTCGTCCCTCCACGACCAGTTCAAAACGCGTTCGGGTGATGGATCCGAACGCACCGTACGTATTGACAAGGTTCAACGGATCGAACCCGGCGTTCATCAGCTGGTTGGAGGAGATCAGGTTCCGGGCCGGGTGATAGCTCAACCCAAACACGAGCAGTGCGAACAGTATGATCAGGATCTGAAAGACCGGTCCAGTGGATGAGAAGGAAGTAACGGGTACATCCAGGCCCATCAGGCCAAAAAAGGAATCCGGAATGAGAAGGAGAGCGAGCACGGCCGTGAGGAAATTCAGCCAGGAAAAATTGCCGGTCAGCATGAGCCATCCCATGAACGCTACGGTCAGAACACCTCCGATGCCCGATACAGGCTGGGGAAGAAAATACAGGAAGGGCACGAACAGTTCGGTGAAATGGTTTCCGAGCACTTCGAGTTTATGCCACCAGCCGGGCAGGTGATGGGCAAACCAGCTCAGTGGGTTTGGCATCGGCTGGGTTTCGTAATGGTAATCCATGCAGGTCAGGTCCCGCCAGCACTCGTCTCCTCGAATTTTGATCATGCCGGCGCCGAACATTACCCGGAACAACAGCCAGGCAAACAGAACGAGAACCACATGAGACACGGGCTGATGCGCCCCGCCAAGGAAGATGCTCAGTACCCCCGTTTCACACAGAAGCGATTCCCAGCCGTATCCGTAGAACAGCCCTCCTACCTTTACGATGGATAAATACAGGATCCAGAGCACCAGGAGTCCCGCGCCCACGGCATACGGTCCCAGCCACTCAAGCCCGAAGAAACCGGCAACAGACACAAGCATGCCGATCCAACAGGAAATACGAACCGCTGTATCACTCGGAAAATAATGAAACAGGCTCGGTGCCTCCCGGAACGTTCGCCTGCGGATCATTCTCGTGAACGGCAGGATGCCGTCCTCCCCGCACAGCGGCGGAAACTGACGAAGTGAAGCCAGAAAAGCCAGAAAATAGGTCAGGAAAAGACCCCTGTAGAAAAGAAACCGGGCAAACCAGTAATTGTCCGAAAACAGGTAGGACTCATACATGGTTTTCTTCTTGGTCGATCAACCTGTAACGATACGGAAAATACGACCGATCGTCGTTTTCATTGCTTTAATGGACGGATTGTGGACCCAAATTGGTCGTAAACCCTTTTCGATGGAGGGACCCTGTACGGCGGATACGAAAATATAGACGCAATCATTGAGGTGTCCGTGAATACAGATTTCGGATGTTCTCGATCCCAGTCGTACCCGTCGTACGGTCCGGTTATTCGAACGTCAGGTTCTCGGATTCGACCAGTTCCGCCTGAAATAGCCAGCTTGCCTGCCGCAGGGAAGCATGATAATCAAACTCGTTTAACGCACTGATCAGGTCCACCGGATGGACAACGTCCATGAAGCGGAGACCGGCGCTGGCCGCCGTATAGTGCACGCATATATTTGCAACCGTACCGACGATGATCAGTCCCTCGCGGTCCCGTATTCGCAGCTGCTGATCGAGGTCGGTTCCGTAAAAGCCATCGTACCGGGATTTCTGAAACACCAGGTCCTCCTCCTGCGGCTGAAGTTGCTCCACGATGTTCCAGCCCCACGTTCCTTTTCGACAGTGTTCACCCCAGATCTCGAACTCCGGATCGTCTCCGTGGTGCGTATCCTGTGTGAACCACACCGGTACGCCGGCGGAGCGAGCACGTCCGAGGAAGGACCGCATCTCATCGATGGTTTTTTCCGCTTCGGGATTGTACAGTGCCCCGTCCGGGTGGGCGAAATCGTTTTGCATGTCGACCACCAGCAAAACAGATCGATCGGGCTCCACGGCCCGTTTCGATTTGATCTCGTAGTCCGGGACTTCCACTTCCATGGTTGATATCCGGGGGAGAAAAATATCCGTTCGAAAAACGAATCATCCGTCCTTTTTTCAGACGTTATATTTTATATTCCCTCAAGCTGAACAGTCAATCGTAACGCAAGAAAATCTGCAAGGTTACCATGAAGAATACAGAACGGTCTTTTTTTGCGACAGGTGTACAACAGTTGGACCGTAGATTACGGGAGGGGTTGGGGAAAATAGAAGATCCTCGGAACAATACATTCCGGACAGAAACACACGACCGGTTCTGCACTTTGTAATTGCTCACCTATTCGTGAAGATCCCGGGAGCGCCGGCGCCTCCGCCGGCAAATACCAATTGTAACCTTCCTTTCGGAACGAATAGGTGAGCAGTTCCTGTACTTTTAACAACCGGCAACCGCGGACTCGTTTGGAAAAGAAACGAGGTTTGTTCAGAATAAAGCTTTACGGGATGTTCCGGAACTGTCGTGTGTGCCTGCTTCTCGATCCTCGGGACAGCCGGGATCTCCTGTTTCAACGAATCCAGGTCCGGCCGTAGAAAGAAACTCGACTCTGGTTTTACACCGGTAATCTGTAATTACTCACCTATTTGTGAAGAACCAGGGGCATCCCTGCCGGCACACTAAAGTAGAAACCTTCTTTCGGAACAAATAGGTGAGCAATTACGGTAATCTTGGGTTTCCAAAAAATCTCATGCATTACTGAAATCCTGTCAGGACATGTTTACAAACCGTTTTTTCTTTATGAGCGCTGTCTGTTTCTGTGTTTGTTCCGCACCCGCCTGCACGATGTTTTCAGGAGAAGAGGCTCAGGAGAAACGTCGGATTCAGGAGGGTCAGGATGGCCAGGAGAACTATACGCAGGACGACCTCCACGGGGATCTGTTAAATTATACGGGTCAGTTTGAGGCGGTTGTGCGCAGCACCTCGTCGGAAATTAGCAGTCGAGCGGAAAACCGGGAAATACGCCGAAGGGCATTGCTGTGGAAGGTCAACCTGGTTCCGCTCGTACATGAAGTGGCCACTCAGGAGGACGAGCAGGAAGCGTATCTTGCCCTTGCCCTGCTCACGGAGATGCAGAAACAGTACCTGACGACCGGTACCGGCCAGGATGTTTTTGGCCCCCACCAGCAACTCGCTGTGGATGCAGCCAATGAACTTGAGGATAATATCCTGCGCATCGGCACCAATTTCCTGCCGGAGGCACGTACGAAAAAACTTCGCAAAGAGGTCCGGGAGTATGCGAAGGAGCACGAGATACGGGGGAAAAACTTCTCGGTGGAATCGTTTCAGTCTTTCGTTCAGAAGGTGAAAAAACAGCGGGATATTTTCACCTCCATCGTGAATGTTCCGCTTTCTCCGTTCAGTGCGCTTCAGGGGGTCGGAAACACCCCGGCGGCCGTGCACGGGGTGAAACGTGCCGTGCAGGACATGACGGCGGTTGCGGAGGGGCTGCCTCAGGTGGTGCGATGGCAGACGGAACTGCTCATGTACGACATCGAGAACCGGGATACCGTCGAACAGACCCTGGCCCAGATGAAGAAATTCAACCAGACCGCGGCAAAACTCGAGAAATCAGTCCGTTCGTGGCCATCGGACGTGACGGAGATCGTCGACAAAACCTCGCCCGAGATTGAAAATCTCAACAAACTGGTTGAGAAGACGAACCGGCTGATGGGTGAAACGCAATCTCTGGTCCAACAGATCAACCGTACCGGGAAAGAATGGAAGCCCCTGCTGGAGAAGGCGGATCAGGAACAGACATCAGCGGAACGTCCCCCGGAAGAGGAAGGAGCGAGCCTGAAAGATTACCGAAATACAATACAGGAGGCCGATCAAACGGTACAAAACCTGCAGAAACTGGCAGCCGACCTCAAGGCACTGATCGAATCGGAAGGAATTGATTCCACGTCAAACAGTCTGAGTTCCCTCGGAAAACAGGCTGAAACGTCGAGCGAAAAGGTAATTAACCTGGCTTTTGTCCGGGGCCTGCAGCTACTGCTCGCCCTGTTTGTTGGCCTGCTGATCTATCGGACCGTTGTTTACATGCTGTTTGAACCGGCTTCTGAAAACGCGTCCTGATGAGCGGTGTTCATTCGAAGGCAGGAGGTGAATTATGTACATAATCTGTTTTTTAATTTCTATATGATCAGTGTACGATCCAAACGAAAAAAATATTCGTAGAAATCCCGCTCCTTAATTTATGCGCACGACTGTACGTGATTCCCCGCGTGTTCCGCATCGTTGGTCTGCCGAAGACCGGTTCCACCGCTGTTGGGCGAGGAAAATTGATCGGGAGGGGGCCGGCCAAAATGAAGAAACTGTCGACGACCATGAAATCAGGATCCGAAACGTACCGGGTGAGGAGGGAAGACGGATTGTTCATAAAGGGTCGTAAGGGGTCAAACAACGCCGAACAGATTCTGCTGATGGCCCCCGGAAATGAAGCAGGCGAAATTTCAAGGGATAAGGTAATGGATGCAAAACCTGTCCGTGAATCGCTGAGACCGTCGAATTTGTAGAGGGATTCGCTGTCAATTCCCGGAACGCGGACGGGGCATCAGGGCGCCGGTTCGGTCGCGCCAGTCGTGGAGCATGCGGCGAAGTTCGGCCGTCCGCTCGGGCATTTGTTCCGACAGGTCATTTTGCTCACCCGGATCGGTGGCCAGGTTGTACAACTCGACTTCGTCGTCGTTGAGAAACTCGATCAGCTTGTACTGTTTGTAGCGGACGGCGCTGGCCAGGCGGTTTCCCATGTTCGAGTAATTGGGATAGTGCAGGTACACGGCCCTGCGGCTGTAGGTTCCTTCGCCGGTAAGCAGCGGCCGCATACTGTGACTATCCGGTGGCCCTCCCTCACCGGACTCGATCCCGGCCAAATCAAGCAGTGACGCGAACAGGTCGTGTGTAATCACAGGCGTGTTGTTCACCGCCCCCGACTGAAAGTGGCCGGGCCAGCGAAATATCATCGGCACGCGAACGCCTCCCTCGTAGAGATGTCCCTTCCCGGCCCGCAGCGGGGCATTGTCGGTGACGCGTGAGAACCCGCCGTTGTCGGACGTAAAGACGACGATCGTATCGTTTTCAAGGTCCTGTTCGTTAAGAGATTCCAGAATATGCCCGACCGCTTTGTCCATCGCTTCGACCATCGCGGCGTATTTCGGGTTTTTTATCCCTTCCTTTCCCCGATACTTTTTCGTCAATTCCTCCGGTGGTTGGTGGATCGGGGTGTGCACCGTATACGGCCAGTAGCAGGCGAAAAACGGCCGCTCCCGCTCAGCGTTGATGAACCGTGATGCTTCTTTTGCCAGCCGATACGACAGGTACTCCCCTTTAGGACCGTCTTTGAGTCGGGGGTTGCGATACGGCGAAAAGTAGCTCGGTGGCATGCCTGCCGCCCAGCCGCCGACGTTGTGGTCGAAACCCTGATGTTCCGGAAAAAACGTTTCGCCGGCCTTACGCCCGCGACCGGTCCATCCCGGACCGGCAAGGTGCCACTTGCCGAAAAAGGCCGTTTCGTAACCCGCTTCGTCGAATCGCTCGGCGATCGTGACCTCCTCAAGCGGCAGCTGTTTGATGGACTTCGCCGGCAACGGTTTGCCGGACGGTTTCTTGTGTTCGCCGGACGCCCGACCGGGAATGTGCGCGGTCATGTGAAGTCGGGCCGGACTTTTGCCCGTCAGGACCGCCGCTCGGGTGGGGGAGCAGAC
>CAYXQY010000020.1:0-34644 GCA_964466525.1 uncultured Planctomycetia bacterium | reverse complement strand
GTTTCTCCCTGGGTGGCGAACATGACGATCACGGTAAACAGCAGTGCCACCAATGTCAGCGGGCTGATGGTGGGTTCAAACACCTCCTCGTACCAGGTCTCATCCTTTACCTGTATTCCAATGACGCGAGACGCGATACCCCCGGCGAACGGCAGACCGAGGAAAATGGCCAGCGCCCGGAAAACCTGTGCCGGCGTGATCTCAAACGCCTCAATGCCCAGCACGAGTTTCTCGAGGCCGAACAGGGGCGGAAGAACAAGGGCAAAAAACCAGATGTACACCCCGTACGTGAAGATTTGAAACACGCTGTTAAACGCCACCAGCCCCGCGGCATATTCCGGCGAGCCTTCCGCAAGGTCGTTCCAGACCAGCACCATCGCGATACACCGGGCCATCCCGATAAACACCAGCCCCAGGAAGTACGCCGGACGGGGCGGCACGCCCGGCAGGACACCGCCAAAGAAAAACAGGGCCAGCAGAAACATCAGCACCGGCCCGAGAAGCCAGTTCTGAAGCAGGCTTAACCCGAGCACCCGACCGTTGCTGAACACCCGGGGGAGCTGACGGTAACTGACCTTCGCCAGGGGCGGGTACATCATCAGGATCAACCCGATTTCCACGAGGTGCAGGTTCTTGATTGGTTTCGTGATCCCCGGGGCAATCGTACCGAGCACAACCCCGACCGCCATGGCGGCGAAGATCCAGACCGTCAGATACCGGTCCAGAAAACTCATGCTGCGCGGGTCACCGCAGGAATCAACATCGTCTTCAGGAGTGGATGTAGAGGTGTCAACGGTGCTCATGGATTTCTCTTTCTCCGACCGAAACAAAACAAACGTTGCCCCGACCCGATCTACCGAGCAATCTCGTCGAACAGATTGCGGACCCGTCTACGAATTTGATCCCGTGTGGAACGAACCGCATCCGGATCCTGACCGTCCGGGTCGTCCAGGTTCCAGTCCCGGGATTCGCCCCCGAAATCCGCAGGACAGACCCCGTCCGCCGAACACCCCATCGTAATGACGTACGCTGCATCTTTCAGATCCTCCGGTTTGATTTTCCGGGGGGTTCGATCCGACAGGTCAAATCCCTCCTCCTCCATGACGTCAACCACTTCGGAGTGTACGTGATCGGCCGGGTCCGTTCCGCCCGTTATGATGTCTACGTTCATCTGTCGATTCTCCTTTTCCCGTTCCGCGAAAGCCTTGGCCATCTGACTCCGGCCGGCGTTTTGCACGCAAACAAACGCGATTTGTGTTGGACTGTTCTGTTTGTTCATTGGAGTTTCTCCTGTAATTTGCCATTTCGGTCTCGAATCTCGCAAAGATCACTGTTTCGAATACGCTCCAGTTCATTTCTCAGCTCGTCGGGCGTGGGCGACAACAGATCGTTCATCGTGTCAGGAAACGGCCCCTCCACGACGCGGTAAAACGTCCATTGTCCGTGACGGACCGATTCCACGAGCCCGGCGTTCCGCAGTTTCGAGAGGTGCTGTGACACTGCCGACTGTGACAGGTCCAGCAGCTGCTCGATTTCACAGACACAGAGCATGCCTTCCAGCAGCGCCCGGTAGATTTTCAGGCGGGATGGGTTGCCGATTGCTTTGAACTTCTCGAACATGACGTTTTTCTTATAAGTATATTAGAATATACTAATATTAAGGGGTTGACCTCACCGTGTCAACCGGTTCTCTACGTCGTTGCAATCTGTTTGGGCCTCCACAGGTGGACGGAGGTAGATCCACGACCTTGACCACGGTTTCCTCATTGTTCCTCCGGACCCAATTACTCTACAATAACTTCCTGCCTGACGGGATCAAAACACGGCAATGATCGATTTTCACTGAACAAATTCTTCCGAGCGGCACGTTTTATGGAGATCAAACTGCTCGTGACCGGGGATCTTCACCTGGGACGACATCCCGGTCACATTCCCGAAGACCTGGATTCCAGGAGATTTTCCCCCCGCACGATCTGGCACAGGATGGTGGACGAAGCCATTCGTCGGCGCGTGGATGCGGTTCTGGTGACAGGGGACCTTATCGATCGGGACAACCTGTTTTACGAGGTGTGGGGTCCGTTCGAAGAGGGCGTGCGGTCCCTGTCGGATGAAGAAATCCCGATCTTCATCGTGTCGGGAAACCATGATGCCGGCGAACTCGATTCGTTTGTACAGTCCATGAACCGAGAACGACTGACCCTGCTTGGAGCGGGTGGAACCTGGGAACGGTCCACGCTCCGGCGGGACGGCACACCCGTCCTTCACCTGGATGGTTGGTCCTATCCCTCCCGGAGTGTGAGAAGAAATCCGCTCGAGGATTATGATCTACCGGGGGCGGAGGTCCCCGTGGCCGGACTTCTCCACACGGACCTTGGCAACACGGGTTCCACCTACGCACCGACCACGGAGGAGTACCTCCGCAGGACCCCTGTGGACGGGTGGTTTCTCGGACATATTCATAAACCGGAGCGGCTTGCCGATCGTCCGCTAATTCTTAACCCCGGTTCTCCGCAACCACTTGATCCCACCGAAACCGGTTTGCACGGTCCATGGCTGGTGAACGTCCAGCCGTCCGGTACCATGGAAGCGCGGCAAATTCCCCTTGCGTCCCTGGAATACGTGCAGATGGAACTGGACGTATCGAACCTGGAGGATCCCCGTACAATCGGAGGCGAATTACAGCAGTCCCTGTCCGGACGGATTGAGCAGCGTAACATGGACAACGACCACCGTGAACTCGTTTCGCTCCGGGTCAGACTTACCGGTCGAACGGAACTGTACGGGAGGATGGACCGGGAGCTAAACGACCTCGAGAGCGATTTTCAGTTCCGCCTTAACGGAGCGGCCGTCCGGGTGGAGCGGATCGAGAACAATACCCGACCGGCACTGAACCTCAATGAGCTAACGGACAGCACCGGTCCGGTCGGGGTCCTTGCCGGACTTCTCCGTCGGCTCGAGGAGGGAAACCGGGAGGAAAAACAGGAGGAACTCGTCGATGAGGTGCGTAACGCCATGCTCGAAGCGTACCACGCCAGCACGTATGAACCACTGCGCACGGACGGTGAAGTACAACCACCCGGTCGTCATCGCGCCGTGACGGTTCTGAAGAAACAGGCGCTCTCGTTGCTGGATCGTCTTCTCGCCCAGAAGGAGGATGAAGAATGAGTTCGGAAACCCGAAAGCACCGCTCTTTGATATTTCAAGAGGTCGATGTGAAGCGGATGCCGGGGATTGATCCCCCGGGGATCACGCTGGACGAGGTTTCACAGGGAATCAACGTCATTCACGGGCCCAACGCGGCGGGAAAAACCATGCTTGCCCGCGCCATATTGACCCTGCTCTGGCCGGACCACACCCGGTCCTCGGACGTACTTGTTCGTGGAACATTTACAACAGGTGACGAGGACTGGTTTGTTGAGGTCGATGGAGACCGGCAGGAATTCCAACAATCAGGAACAACGGTCCCCGGTCCGTCCCTTCCCCCGTCAAGTCAGCGTGATCGGTACAACCTCGCCCTGCACGACCTGATTCAGGACGAGACGACGGACCGCTCCTTCGCCGAGTTTATCCTTCAGGAACTTTCCGGCGGTTACGACGTCTCCAGAGCGGCGGACGAACTTGGGTTTGACAACACGTATTCGTACCCCGGAAAAACGAAACAGCGTGCAGAAAAGGCACTTGAACACCTGAAGGACACGCGCAATCGTTTGAACGAGCTGAAGCAAGAAGAAGAGGAACTTTCGAAGCTTCGCCGGGAAAAGGAGGAAGCGGCAGACGCACAGGATCGAATTGAACTGCTGAAGCAGGTACTTGATGTATTCGATGCGGAGGAGGAACGGGAGGAAGTTGAACAGACGCTGGATGAGTTTCCCGAGGTCATGGACAGGGTAACCGGCAGCGAACGAAAACAGCTGGATCAGTTAAAGCAGAAAATTGATTCACTGGAACATCAGCGGGAGGAAGCGAAGGAGACCATCCGTTCGACGGAAGAGGAACTCGATCGGCTTGAGCACCCGTACGACGAACCGGCTGATGACGTCCTTCAGAACGTCGAACACAAATACGAGAAGGTAAAAGATCTTGAAAAGCAGGTACAGAACCTCGAGGAGGAACGGGAAGCGGCAAAAGAGTCACGGAACGAAGAACAGGCGGAATTCGAGGACGGGACCTCACCCGAAAAGCTGGCGGATCTGAAACGTCCGGAATACGATGCCCTGCAACAATTTACCCGTCGCTGGGAGGACGTTCAGCATCGCTTTGAAGCACTCGACGCCATCCGTTCCCGAGTACGACAGGAGAGGGAAGAAGGAGGGGAGGAAGAACCGGCTCCGGAACCTGACGAACTGAAACGTGGGTGCGACGTCCTCGAAAACTGGCTGTCAAATCCTTCTACCGAGGATGGGCCGTCCCGAAATCGGTCTCCGTTTCGACACGTGACGCGTGGACTGACTGCAGTCCTGACCGCCTGGATTTCCTATCTTGTTCATCCCCTTCTCCTTCTACTGCTTCTGTTGCCCGCGGTGTTGTATGTCTATGAATGGTTCAACAGATCTTCTTCATCCCCTGCCATGCGTTCGTCCGCACGACAGGAGTTCCGTCAACTGGACCTGCCGTATGAACCCGACGGCTGGACGGAAACGGAGGTTCGGAACACACTGCTGGAACTCTACGAACAACGGGCGAAACGTCACCTCGATCAGATCAAAGAAGAGTTCTGGAACCATCACCGCGATGAGTACCGACGGGTAAAGGAGGAAATACAGGACCTGGAGGAAAAGCGACAGGACCTTGCCGACACCTACGGTCTTGCACCGGACACGGATGCTCGCACCCTGTATCACCTGACCAATCGACTGTCCCGATGGAAGGATGACCACAAACGGGTAAAGGAAATTGAGGGAAAGCTGGAGAACAAACGACACCGGTACGAACAACTCCTCACCGGGCTCAACGACGAGTTTCAGAATTGGAACCTTGAGAGCGCGGAGAGCGGTTCGGACGTACGTCAGCGATTGTTGGAGATGAAAAATCGAATCAATTCGTTTCGAGAGGCCAAGCGGACACTTGAGCAGGCACGGGACGAAGTAGAAAAAGCCAACTCGAAACAACCGGAGGTCGAAGGACAACTGAACGAATTATACACGCGGCTGAACTTGGAATCGGGGGACGAAGCGGGGCTGCAGAAACTCCTCGAACGCCGGGAGGATTATCGGGAGCTACAGGGTGATCTAAATAAAAAGGAAGGAGTTGTGAACAAAGAACGGGAGGTCCTGGATCAATTGTGCGGTACCGATGCTGAAATCGAGCAGCTGCTGTCACGGGACCGTGCCGGGGTGGAACGGGAGATCCAGGAGCTCGAAGAAACCGCGGCGTCGTACGAGGAAAAACAGGCCGATATTACGAAAATTGAAACAAAGCTTGATCAAGCCCGTGAAGAATACGAAATGGAACCGGCACTTGCTGCAAAAGAACGAGCGTTCGATGCACTGCGGGATCAGCTCAACTCGGATTATCGAAACATGGCGGGAGACGTGCTCACCAAATACGTACAGCAGGTCAATACCGACCGCACCATGCCCGCCGTGTTCGATCGAGCCCGGGAACTGCTGTCAAGGATTACAGGCGGTCGATACGAATTACGTGTCGACCGGTCGGAGAACCCGTCGTTCCGGGTCGTGGATACCGTCAGCGGTCAAGGACATTCCCTGAACGAACTGTCCGGCGGCACACGCATTCAGGTACTGCTGTCCGTCCGACTTGCGTTCTGCCAGCAGGTGGAGGAAGGATTTCGGCTCCCGCTGTTCATGGACGAAACCCTCGCTAACGCTGATGACGCACGCGCGAAAACGATAATTGAATCCGTGCTCGAACTTTCCCGTGAAGGCCGACAGGTGTTTTACTTTACCGCACAGGGGGACGAAGTGGCCAAGTGGCGGTCCGTCGCAGGTCATCGGGATCGGACGATCAATCTGCTGGACCTGGAGCAACAGTTGAACCGTGTTCCGGACGGTTCCGTGGACGTTCCCGAACGAACCACGATCACGGAGGAAGAGACGGTTCCATCCGTCGGGGACCTGGATCACGACGCGTACGGGGAGCGGCTCGATGTGCCCCCGCTGAACCCGCGACGGGATGACGTGGATGCCGCGCACCTGTGGTACCTTATTGAGGACGTCGACGTCCTGGAAACCCTTCTGAAACAACGGATTGAACGATGGGGACCGCTCACCACACTACTGGAGCATGGGGGATACGACCCGGACTCCGCCGCCCGGAACGCCATCCGATCCGCCCGTGAGCGAGCCGAAGCCATGGAAACCTTTGTTTCAATGTGGCAAAAAGGCCGGAACCGTCCGATCAACCGATCCGTTCTGGAGGAGACCGATGCGGTTACAGATAATTTTATCGAGGAAGTGTCCGCACTTTGCGATGAGGTGGAAGGAGATCCGCAGAAGATTGTGGATCGACTACGGGAGGGGGCCGTGAAGCGGTTCCAGAATGACAAAAAAGACGAGCTGGAGGCGTTCCTTATTCAGGAGGGATACATCGACAGATCCGACCCGATGGACCCGGATCACATTCGGGCCGCCATGCTTTCAACCGTGGATGAGGACGTGCTTGAGGAACCCGAGGCCGAAATCGACCGGCTCTGGAAGCGCATTCACCAGAGGCTTTCCACGTCCTGAACCAACATCCTCGCGCCGGGCACGAAACGTTGACCTCACACCAGAGAGTTTATCCTTCCGGGTCGTCAATTGAGACGAATAAAAAAGGTTGCTACGGGATACGCTTGATGGTGTACCAGGCTCTGTTGTGCAAAAGGGGGGAACCGTTCGATTTACTTTCTAAGCCGGAGATGGCGAGCTGGTGAACGTAGTACGGTTCAATGCCCTCCACCCTCAGGCGCACTGAGCGGTGATTGGATCCGAGTTCCACGTCGTGTACGTTCAGACCCTGTCGTTTTCGTTTTTTGTCACCGTACTTCTTGTGATACCGGTGGGTCCATTTCTGCATGTCATACGCGTCCGGTGAACGCGCGGTCTCCGGGTCCACCTGCTTCGTAAACGTCAGTTTGAACCCGTCCGAGCGCACGCTCATGTTTTGTATTTCGAACGGTGTTTTTCCCGTCCAGGTCAACCGTTCCAGCGCATAGGAACCTCCACCCTTTGAGGGCCAGCCCCGGTGGGTCTGGCCCACGAACAGGTTCCCGTTTCGTCCCCACTGCAGTCGCAGGACGCCGCTGCGGAACCCGCTCTTAAACGGGAAGCAGGCCCCCTGGTAAACCCCATCGACACGTTCCAGGTTCACCCGGAGAATTTCCGAGGTGCCCTGATCCCCGACGAAAATCTGACGGTCGAACGGCCCGAAATCAATCTGTTGATGGTCAAGCACCATGCCGGATTGGGATTTGCCCGCCTCCGGATAAGGAAACCAGACCGCCGGTGTCTCAAGCTTCGGATTTTCCTTCACCGCCTTCGGCCAGAGCAAACCACGCTTCGGATACCCATGAAACGGTTTGTCAAACGTGGATTTCGGATGATCCGTCCACTGCAATGAATCGGGACGACCGTGAAACACCCCTTTTTGCAGACGGGCGAGTTTGCCGGCCGGAACATGATCCCCCTGATTGTCCGTGTAAAACATATGGCCGTTTTCGTTCCGAACAAGGCCCGCCGGCGATCGAAGCCCCGGACAGATCGGTTTCATCCGTCCCTTCTGATCTATTTTTATCGCCCAGCCCCGCCATTTTGCAGGGCCCCAGGGTCCGCCGGTCGGCATGTTCAACGTGACCCAGAGAAATCCCTCCGGTCCCAGCTTCGGTCCGAAAGCGAACTGATGATAGTGTCCGTTGATCTCCCATTCGGATGAAAACGATTCAACCACGTCGGCTCGAAGGTCGCCGTTTGAGTCCCGGATTCGCGTAAGTTCCGGGCGCTGCACCAGATAGATGCCGTCCCTGAATCCGGAACCGGGATCGACGAGAAGTCCGAGCGGTTCGTGCAGTCCGAACAGCATGCGGTGATAGGTAATCCGTTGCCCCGTATCGTCTTCGTTGAGTGACGGCTTTTTTGCGTGAGGATTTTTGACGACCCATACTTCCCCCCTTCGTGTGGAAACAAGCAGACGGGTTCGCTTCTCATTCAGCCAACCGAGTCCACTTGCTTCAAGCACAATGTCATCCGGGATGGGAAGGGTCGTAATGCGATAATAATCGGATTCGTCGGGTTCCTGAGTCGTTCCCACACCGATCGGAACAAGCGTCAACAGACACAGAACCAGCGCAGGAAGGAAACGTCGGGCTACCATCGCATACCGATGTCTAACGTAAGAGAAAACGTGTTGCTATCGGTCTTCTGGAGTTTGACGGGGACGAGCAGTTCGGCAGTCTCTCCGGCGTCTCGAATTTTCGGGGTAATTGAGGAGTTGGATTTGATCGAGATCTCAACGTCGGAACCGGTTCGAAACGTGTGTTCCGACATCTGTTCGATCTCCGGGGCCACGAACACGCGGAACCAGACCTGATTCACGGGTTCGGGAGAGGTGATGTCCAGCGACCGGTGGAGGTTTGCCCGGTCAAGCGCTACACGAGCCTCCGGTTTCTCCGATATGTCCAGCGACCGAAACCGATACTGAAAGATTGGGGTGCGGTCGCTCGTTAACCTGTATCCATCGAACTCAAAATGTTCCGGTTTCTGTTTTCCCTTCGGGTTGTACTCGGGCCAGGGGGCATCCGGTTCTTCAAGCATTGCAAATGCAGGAGCCGGAGGGAACGAAATGACGTTCCGCCCGGGAATCTTATTAAATGACTTGCCGCCGCGAGCGTGCCAGTCCGCTTTGACCGACAGAAATTCACCCTGCCAGGCACGAGCGAGGCGGACCCCCAGCGCATCGAACGCCACATGGGTTTGCTCCGGAAAGCCAACGGTGATCGCATCCACACCCACACCCTTCAGAAATGATCGGTACACGATGGGTTTCTGTGCGGGTACCAGTTTATATTTCTCCGTTTCGGACCGCTGAATTCCGGCGGGCAGTCCCACGTCGTCCCCCTGAGAAAGGAAGGACCAGATGGCCGCCATCTGACGCCGGGTGTTCCCGTTCAGGACATCGGGTGCGGGGTTTCTTGAACCGGTCCAGAACCCGGGCATGCGGGTGCCGGGACGGAGGGCCTGGGGATCCTTCAGATAGGCGAAAAACCATTCCGGACGGAGTCGTTTCGTGACTGTGCCAATGTCAAGCGCCGACATGCCGGTGGACGGATATCCCTGCCAGCGGTGGCAGGTGATGCAGCCGAGGCCGTTGTTTCCAACGAGTTTTCGACCGGCTTTAATGAGTTCGGCCGATGGGTTCACGTCCACAGGCTGAAATGATCCACGGTCCGCTTCTGGGAAGGCCTCCAGCAAATGTCCAACATTCTGTTTTCCGAACCGCGGCATATGCGTCGACATGTACGGACGAACACCTTCGCCGTCAATCAGAATCCTCCTCAATCCCTCGTCCGACAGTTTGGCGCCGGCCCTGTTCAGATGCGGTGGGAACCGTGCTTCGCTTCCAAAGTCTCCGTGTTCGGTCGTGGTGAAGTAGGATTGACGCGCCGGTTCCGGACCACCCCGGTTGTTCCGTTCGTGACAGGCATAGCAGTTGAACGTCGCCAGTGTTCGGTGGACCTCCTCGTTCGGGGAGAGGGGTTTTCCCTCATACGCACGAAGGGTATCTCGAAGGAGTCGACGCTGGTTGTCGGTGAGGTGATAATCCGGAAGCTGTTCGGGCACCTCTTCGTTCAAACAGCCCGCTCCGCTCGGGTCAAGGGATGCAAGATCTGGCGTGTTCCGTTGCGCCCGTCCGGTGTTCTGAGACTGATGACATTCCGCGCATCCCAACGAAGTGAACCGCTTCTTCCCTTTCCTGATAAGGGAGCTTTTTAGTGTAGACGGTTTATCGGAATTATCGGGCGGGGGGAGGGAAACAACCTCAAACGCCCGCAGCGGAGCGTTTGAAAGCGGTTGTTTGTCTCCGTCCGTCGAGGGTCCCTTCCAGTCCACTTCCAGAGCCGTCCCCCCGGAGCGCTGGAAATAGCCCAGGCGAATTCGGTGAGGGCCCGGGCTGAGCTTGATTGTTCCGCTTTTTTCTTTCGATGCGTGTATCCCATCATTGTCCACGATCCTCCGTCCATCGATCCAGAGAATCGTACCGTCGTCCGAATTGATAAAGAAGGTGTGGGGACCGGATTCTGAAACGTTCATGGATCCGGAAAAATGGATGGCAAAATTCGTACTTCGCTTGTTCATGTCGATCCGGATCGAGTCGGTGAATCCTTTTTTTACCGGTGAAAGCGAGGTAAAATCGGGAAGTTTTTCCCATTTTCCATGGTAGTAGGTGTAGCGCAAGCCCGTTCGGGGTTCCCGGTCTTCAGCGGACAATCGGTCTTTTGTGTAGAGGTAGGATGCCACCTGTCTTGCTTCCTTTGTGTTCAGTTTCATGATGGGCATGCGGCCGGACGGATGTGTGTTCAGTGGGTTGTTCAAAAAAGTCGTAAGCCGGTCCAGGGTCGTTTTTTCGGGGAGGTCTGGCAGAGGGATCGAAGCGGTTGGATCCTTCGAGACGGACCGGGAACCGGACATGTTTCCGGACCGAAACTGATGGGGGGGAGAAAAGGGCTGGTGACACACAACGCATCCGGTTTTGTGATACAGGTGTTTCCCCCGCCGAACATCCCCGACGTCCACGTCCTGTTTTTCCCGCTGTACCGGTCCTCCACGTGAAACCAGAAATGAGGTTAGTTCGTTGACGTAGGCCTTTTGTTTCTCCTCCGGGAGGTCATGCAGGAGGTCTGGCATCGGTGTTCCCGGTTTGGTTTTGTGCGGTTGTTTTAAAAAAGACCGTATGTACGCGGGGGTGACCCGAGCACCAATCTGTTTCAGGGAAGGGGCCTTCCGGGGCATCAGACGATCTTCCGCCTGTTCCGATACGTCGTGGCAGGCCGTGCACTGAAGCTGCCCGAGTAAAAGTTCTCCGGCGGTCTCCGGTGACGTGTGTCGCAGTCCCGGAACGATCGGTCCGCCGGAGGGACGATATCGGTTTTCCTTCTGTGCTTCCTTTTGCTGAGCCGATTCCGGGGAAGTGGTCTGTCCTTCAGCGAAGGGAAGGAAAGAGCCTGGTGAAACGACAGGGATCAGGGCAAACAACAGAACGACCCTCAGAGATCGGCTGCCTCCGGGTAAGCGAACTGGGACGTATTTGAGTGGTTGATGTATCAAGCGTCAGTGGGAGCCAGGGTTGATTTTACGTCCTGATTCAGATTTTACGGTGATCGGAGGATCGATCCGCTCGAAAAAATTTTCATGAGTACTTTATAGACCAGATTCCACGCGAGTTACAACTCGATTGTTCCCTGTTTTCGGTTATCGACCGTGACGGACCCGTGTGTTTCGTTCTCTGGACGTTTCCGCCTCACGATGGTAGGTTTTGCGGATTCTTCGTAGCGAGCCCTCGCGTGTAGGCAACTTAAAACAGAATATGATTGCTGGCGGAAGCACCTGTGCACGAATTTGCTGTCAAACGTGTAAGCCCTTTCGTTCATTATAGGAAGCCGACCCGGTTTGGATTACTGTCATTCTTCGAACGTCCTTAACCATCTCCTTCGATTCTGTTCGGGAATGTTGTTCAGCGATCGACGGACCGGTTCATACCGGGGATATCCCCCCACCTCCTCCTGACTGTCAATGATGCTTCCGTTTCCCTTCCGGTACGTTTTGAGGATTCGTTGATCCACCGGGCTCCGGTTCCACGGTGTGGCTCCCGCGTATTTCGTGACCTCATTTACGGCTTCTGCGGGAGGCAACGGTTTGTACTGTTCGGGCCAGATCGGGGGTTTTTCCAGCACGGACAACCCGTCCGAATGAATTTTCACGGACTCGCCGGAACGATCGCGAGCGACGTTCTGATGCAGAAACGCACGTCCGCCTTTCCAGACGAGGGGCAACCCACCTTTCGTATCCGGTCCGTGCTGGAGCACGTTTCCGGTGATGGAGACCCTGGAGGGTTCCGGATCGTAGGACGAATTTGACCACTCGGAGGAGGCGTAACGTGTCTGTATTGCACGGTCCCCCGGATTGTAAATGAGATTATTCACGATGATCCCGGTTGTATGTGCTTTAAACCAGGGATTTCGCCTGTTGTTATGGGCGTAGACGTTTCCGACCACGGCGATGTTGCGGCAGAAATCATGAATGAGCGAACCTCTTGAGTGAGCGCCCTTGGGATGCGTTGCGTGTAACAGTCCTTCCGCAATGATGTTGTTGCTGAATGTGACGCGGTGACTCGTGGCCTCCGGTCCTTTTGAACGAGGACCCGATGCGGAAAGCACTTCGTCCGTGGCCCAGCTGAGCGAGCAATGGTCGATCACGATATCGTGTGCATCTCCCCCGGCGGTTCCGATCGCGTCGGTTTGCCAGTGCCCCACGTCGATGTCCCCCCCGTCGCCGGGTCGGACCCGCAGATGTCGGATGACTACGTCGTGAGTGCTGATGCCGATACCGCCCCGGATGATCGTAATGCCCGGACCCGGCGCGGTCTGACCTGCGACGGTTACATGGGGGTTATTGATGGACAGTCCGTCCGTCTTCAGATCGATAACGCCCCCCACTTCAAACACAATGAGGCGCTTTCCGTTCTGGTTTAACGCGTCCCTCAGGGAGCCGGGACCTTTCTGCTTCAGGTTGGTGACACGGATCACCCGGCCATTGATTCCTCCATTGGTTTCCGTTCCAAACCCGGGAAGGTCCGGCGGGGATAACGACTGAGCGAAAGCGGATGGAACAATGAACACCAGGGGGAATATGAAAAGCTGGCTAAGGCGAAGAATCAGGGTTTTCATCAACGCATTCAGTTCCTGTCGCTGAAGAAATAGACTGAGAAGGACTTGTTCCGAACGGGAGGTATCTTAAGGAAAGGAGCTTCTATTTGGAAATCTGTGTTCGATTCACCATTTTTCCGGTTTATGTCTACGGAGTTGCTTTTTTAACTGCACCGCAGCCATTGTATAACCCCCTGCTCCTCCATCTATAAAATGGAGGTGTCCCCCATCTCCCACGTGTTCCACAAAACAGGTCATCAATGCTTCTTCCGACGAATGGACCCCGTAGAAAATTTGTCCCCTCCGATATAACGTATCCAGAAATTCAGTAACCTCCTCCTGCTGTTCGGTGGTGCAGTCGAGTGTTGCCTCGAGCATCCCGTCGAATTTACGGAAGTCGGAATGTTTAGGTAGAGAACTTCGATAGCGTTCGGAATCGATCAGGGGCACACCCCAGCGAAAGACGGCCACCGCAAGGATTATCTCAAACATACGGTAAAGAAATGAAAAATTCCACTGTCCCACGTATCGCTTCTCGTCCTTCATGCACGCCTTGATCGAGCGATAGGACAGGCCGGGATCGTTCACCGGATTGGCCGTCCCCAGATCCCCGTCAAAAATTGAATTCAACCGTTGAAGCACTCCTTTATACACCTGCTGTTTGTCATCCGTACGAGCCTGAATCAAAACTGAAAGAACAGTATCGTGTTTGCAGGGGATGGGTTTCCAGCGACAGGACAGCCCATTCAGGTTCACAGCCGGCGGGTCCGCCGATCGGATTCCGTACCTCTCCTCATACCTTCTGATCTTTTTTTCGGCCTCCCCCCGGCCGCTTCCTCGAAACACCCCCACGCACACGCCGCCCGACATACGATAACGGGCCACTTCCAGTTTTACGTCTGACGCAGAAAGATCATGCACAGGTACCGCTCCAACCCGCAACTCAAGGTCGAACTGATCCCGTGCCAGCCGTCGCAACCCACTCAACCGTGGTTTGAGTTCCTGAAGGTCCTCCGGCGGCAGGACCAGCGTCGCTCCATCCCCGCCAAACGTAAACGGGAATTCGAGTGATCCGGCCACGTCCGCGGCAAGAGCCACGGCGGACGCACCGATCAGGTTCACATCTCGATATCGTCCTCCACGGATGACGTCCGTGGAATTGCAGACATCCGTGACGACAACGCTCCAGTCGTCGGGAACCTGCTGATAATGCTCTGACGACGTGAGCTCGTCAAAATCGTCAAATGGAGTCATTCTGGAATAGAAATTTTCACCCTGCAACGGTTTCGGTTTGATTGAATATCTATTGTGTCCCTGAATGGGTTACTTGCACCTGTCCTTAGGTCAGTTGAATCGAATCGTTCTGCGTCGGTGTCAAACACCGGAAGGATGGAACCCGGTTGATCGCTCGCTGAAGCGTGTTGCGAGAGGGTTTGTTCCCGTGCACGAGAAAAGTACGCTCCGGCGGTTCCTCCATGCGACGGCACCAGTATAGAAGCTCCCCCTGATCAGCGTGTGCCGATAGGCCGGGAATGGTGCGGACGGGAATTCGGACCGGAACGTTCGTCCCATGAAAACGTAAGACGTCAGCTCCCTCCTGAAGCGTACGTCCATGCGTTCCTTCCGCCTGATAACCGACCAGCATCAGTACGGAATCCGGATCCGTCAGGTGCTTTTTTAGGTAGGATAGAATGCGTCCCCCGGAGACCATTCCACTGCCGGCAATGACGATTTTCGGCTCGCGTGCTTCGACAATGGACCGGCTATTTTCACCTGACTCAACGGCTGTGAATGCATCGAAAGCCTCCCGCCATTCCTTGAGGTAAAGCCGGTGCCACTCCGGATACTCATAGAGGAGACCACATACGTCGATACCCATAGGGGTGTCCAGGTACATCGGCACGTCCGGAATACGCCCCTCCTGCCGCAACTGATGGAGTATCCACATGACATGCTGGGTTCGTTCGACGGCAAAACTCGGGATCAGCACCGTTCCCTGTTGTTCAATGGCCCGACATATATACCGGCGAACGAGTGTTCGGAGTCGGTAGTGCACGTGATTTCGGTTTCCGTAGGTGCTCTCCATCACGAGAAACTCCGTCGAACGCGGGGATTCCGGGGCGGGAATCAGAGGATGGTCGGGACGGCCGAGGTCCCCGGAGAAGGTGAGTTTTCTACCCGCCACGTTGAGTTCGAGAAACGTTGCCCCCAATATGTGTCCGGCCCGTCGGTGCCGGTACGAGATACTCGGGGTTACCTGATGCCACGTGTTTTCGACGCGTCGTTCAAAGTGGTCGATCACCTGCTCCGCGTCTTCCGACGTATACAGCGGCTCGACGGATTCGTCCCCCGGCCGCTGTCTGGAGGCCTCGTGTGCTTTCCGTTCCTGAATACTTGCACTGTCCCGCAGGATGATACGAGCCGTCGACAGGGTCGGTCCCGTACCGAGAACCGGGCCCCGAAACCCGTGTCGATAATACAGGGGGAGCGCTCCCACGTGATCCAGGTGTCCGTGTGTGATTAATACTGCATCCAGCTTAGCGGGATCCACGACCGGTTCGTCCCGGTTTCTCTCTTCGACGGCCTCCAGGCCCTGAAACAATCCGCAATCAACGAGCACCCGCTGACGATCGGTTTGAACGAGAAACTTCGATCCCGTAACGGTGTCCGTTCCGCCGAGAAAATGTAAGGTTACACGCGACATCTGGCGTGGCGTTAATCGTCTGAATGACTAATCACTCGATTCAACCAGTACCCACCGCCCCCTTTTTTCGTTACAGAAGGAGTGAATGTATTCCCCGGTCCGCGAAGCTGGTTCAGAATCGTCCTCACCACCCCTCCTATCGATTTTATTTCGGTATCGAACCCCTCTTCATCCAGCGCACCGTTCCCGGTAACAGGTATTGACTCCTCACGAACGAAAACCTCCGCCGGTGGTCTTGTTCACGCTCCATCGGTTATTCGGAGGTTCCGAACGCCTTAAAATTGTAAATTTATGAAATCTATCGTGTATGGATGCGGGCATCCATGATGGAGCAACCATTTCCTTCCGGCCTGGCAAATACCGGGTTGAAGTCCATTTCCTCAATTCTCGGGAAGTGCTGGGTGAGTTCCGAGATCCGGAGAAGCAGGTCCTGAAGCGCTTCCCGATCCACCGCCGGCTGTCCCCGGTACCCGTCCAGAAGACGGGAGCCTCGAATTTCATCCAGCATCTCCCGGGCATCCACGTCCGTCAGCGGTGCCATGCGAAATGTCACGTCACTCATCACTTCCACGAAAATGCCACCGAGGCCGAAACTGATGAGGTGACCGAATTTCGGATCGGTGCTGACTCCGACGATCACTTCCAGTCCTTCCGTGATCATTTCCTGGACCAGCATACCGTTCATTCGTCCGTCGGAACTCGCCTCGCCGAACTTTTCTTCCATCTGGTTGTATGCTTCGACTACCTCCTGTTCGGAATGAAGATCGAGCTTGACCCCGCCTTCCTCCGTTTTATGTATTACCTCCTGGGAGGCGAGTTTGGCGGCCACCGGAAATCCGACCTCGGAGGCAAGCTCCCTCGCTTCCTCGGCCGTTGTAGCAACACCGCCTTTCGCAAGCGGGAATCCGAAATCTTCCAGCAGGTCCCGACTGACATCAACGGGCAACCACTGATTCTGGTACACGTTCAGATCGCGTTCCCAATTTGTAACCGATTCCTTAGAAAAGGTATCGAACGAAGGGAGTTCCCCGGGCGGTTTGTCCAGCCAGTCCGCGTAATCGGCCATTTTTCGAATCAGGTGGGCCGGCGTCTCGGGAAATATATACGAGGGAACACGCTCGTTGTCCAGATCAAGAAAATGCGCCTGTTTTTCATCCGCGACCTGGCAGAGTAACACCGGTTTCTCGGACTGCTCGTTCCGTGCCTGTTCGATCCCTTCCGCAATATGATCCAGGATCTGTTCCGAGCCTCCTTCGGTCACCGGAATATAAAGAACGACCACAGCGTCCACGTCGGAGGAGGATAGCACAGCCGAAACACACTCACGGTATTCTTCCGGACCGGCCGAAGCACCCATGTCCACCGGATTGACGAGGCTGGCTTCGTCCGGCAGTACCTCACTCATCCGTTGTTGCGTGTCATCGCTGAGTTCCGGAATCTCCAGGTGGTTGGATTCACAGGTGTCCGCACAAAGGATGCCCGGTCCTCCCGCGTTGGTGACAATTCCCACGCGCCGGCCATCGGGAAGTGGCTGGTGGGCGAGGACCGCCGCCAGGTCAAACATGTTCTCCAGCGAAGCCGCCCGCAACACGCCGGTTTGCTTGAACAGCGCCTCCAGGCCGGCCCGATTTCCTGCAAGGTTGGCCGTATGAGAGCTGACTGCGCGTTCCCCGGCTTCCGTCTGTCCGCCCTTGACCGCGATAATCGGTTTCTTGCGGGAAATTCGCCGGGCGAGTCGAGAGAACCGTCGCGGGTTTCCGAACGATTCAAGATACAAAAGGATGACGTCCGTCTGGCTGTCGTTCTCCCAGTACTGCAGGAGGTCGTTCCCGGACACGTCCGGCTTGTTCCCCACGCTGACGAAACTTGACAGCCCCATCGAATGTTCCTTTGCCATGGAGAGAATGGCCAGTCCGAACGCGCCGCTATGTGAAAGCATGGCCACCCCTCCCGAATCCGGGAACACCGGCGAGAAGGACGCGTTCAGGGACACGCTGGGTTTGGGATTCAACAGGCCCAGACAGTTCGGCCCGATCATGCGCATCCCGCTGCCCCGAACCGCTTCGAGTAACTTTTCCTGACGGCGTTCCCCCAGTGCTCCGGTTTCGGCAAACCCGGCACTGATCACGATGACCCCCCGGACCCCCGCCTCGGAACACTCCTCCACGACCTGAAGACACTGTTCCGCCGGCGTCACGATGATCGCCAGGTCCACCTGCTGGGGCACATCTTTCACAGTCGGATGTACGTGCATACTGTGAATGACCTCCGCATTGGGGTTCACCGGATAAACCGGGCCCTGAAAATTATCACCAATGAGACACTTCAACACGCGGTATCCGATGCTTGTGGGATCCCGGGACGCGCCGATCACTGCAACCGCGTTCGGGGCGAAGAACGGCTGCAGGGAGGCTACGGTCGCAACGCGGTCACGCAGATCAAAGGACTCCAGCTGGTCCGGACGGGGTAGCACGGACAGTTCCACGTGCACGTACTCCCCTTCGAGTTCCGTCTCCACGGAGAACCCCGAATTCCTGAACACCCCCAGCATACGCTCGTTGTCCGGTCGGGTGAACGCCCGGAAGGTTCGTATACCCTGATACGCCGCGTGAAGGGCAAGTCGTTCGAGAAGAAGTGTGCCGATGCCTTCTCCTCGCATGCTTTTCCGAACGGCAAACGCAATTTCTCCCGTGTGTGGGTCCTCGTTGGTAAGACAGGAGCCCACCCCGAGGATACGTTCGGAGGGGGGACGCCCGCGAATCACCAGCAACGTAATTCCGTTGCCCTCTTCCGAAGCGTGACTCATCTCCTTTGCCAGTGACCGTTCGTCCACATCCATCGTATGGAACCAGCGCCGGCGTTCCTCCAGGGACTGTTCCTCGAAAAAAGTATGCAGGGCCGTTTCGTCGGACGGTTCCGCCTCACGAATGCGTACGGTCTCCCCGTACTTCAGAATGGATTTACGCTCCCGTTCAGCTGGATAGTGCTGGGGCCGATTTGTCATCTTCTATTCCTTTTTATTTGTTAAAAAAACTGAGCGTGTGTATTTTAGTGTGTAACCCCGGGAAAGAAAATTGCACCGGGTCCGCCTTTCCAGGGCATGATGCAAATATACAACGGAATGTGGTTTTTTCGTTCAAATCTGCAACCCGCTGTACGTTCTTTCAGTTCGAAGAGTGCTCCGAGAAGTCCGTTACGGTCAAACACCCCGGTTGTGCGGGTGGTTAAACCATATTAATATAAAGCTTTCGAATTCTCCTGTAAAGTTGTTCCGAACGGCATGCAATTTGCACTCTAATTGGTGAGAGTGATTTGTTCATTCAATACAACGGGATCAGTACTATGAAAGCATTTGTCATGGAAAGCATCGGTGAGGTGGGTTTCGCTGAAAAGGACGTTCCGGAACCGGGACCGTCCGACGCGGTGGTGCGCACCACCAGCGCCCTGATTTGCACGTCCGATACCCACACCGTTCACGGAGCGATCGGTGAGCGTGAAAACATGACGCTCGGCCACGAAGCGGTGGGTGTCGTCGAGGAGGTGGGCGATCAGGTCGAACGATTTGCTCCCGGAGACCGGGTCACTGTGGGAGCGATCACGCCGGACTGGGGTTCCGACGCCGCCCAGCGCGGGCATTCGTCGCAATCGAATCAGCCCCTCGGTGGCTGGAAATTCGCCAACGTGAAAGACGGCGTGTTTGCCGACTATTTTCACGTGAACGAGGCGGAGGCAAACATGGCTCTCATTCCAGAGGAGGTGTCCGACGAGGAAGCCGTCTACACCTGTGACATGATGAGTACCGGGTTCGCGGGAGCGGAAATCGGAGACGTTCCCACCGGTGGGACGGTTGCTGTATTCGGGCAGGGTCCGGTCGGTCTGATGGCCACTCGAGGGGCGGAGCTGCTCGGGGCCGGTCGTATCCTTGCCGTTGAAACGGTGCCGTCCCGCCAGGAACTGGCCCGCCGGTACGGAGCGGACGATATCGTGGACTTCAGGGAGGTCAACGAAGTTGAAGAAATTCGCGAACGCACCAACGGCAACGGTGTGGACGTGGCCATTGAAGCCCTCGGAACGTCCGGAACGTTCGAGAACTGTATTAAGGTCACTAAACCCGGAGGAACCATTGCAAACGTAGGGTATCACGGGGAAGGCGATTACATCCGTATCCCCCGCGAAGACTGGGGCGTCGGCATGGCCGAGCAGGACATTCGGAACATCCTCTGTCCGGGAGGCCGGGTCCGTCTCCAGAACCTGCTACGGCTCCTGAAAACCGATCGCGTCGATCCCACCCCCATGACCACCCACAGGTTTTCGTTTGATGACATTGACCGGGGGTTTGAAATGATGGAGGAAAAGAAAGACGGTGTTATCAAACCACTGATTGAATTTACCGACTGACCCCGATTGCTATCGTTCAGATATGTTATTAAACAACGACGAACACGTCGTAATCATCGGCGGAGGCATCGCCGGTTTATCCTCGGCATGGTTTCTGCAGTACGAGGGTCATACCAATGTCACACTGATCGAAAAAGGGGTGGATACGACCATGGAAGCGTCCGGGTTGAACTCCGGACTCATCCGACATTACCAC
Organism: uncultured Planctomycetia bacterium; assembly: GCA_964466525.1. Taxonomy (GTDB): domain Bacteria; phylum Planctomycetota; class MHYJ01; order CAYXQY01; family CAYXQY01; genus CAYXQY01. The sequence continues at coordinate 14,490 of CAYXQY010000020.1, read as the reverse complement.
CCGAATAAACACGTGCGGTCTGAACTGCTCCGATCAATTCAGCTGCTTTCGTCATTTCAGGACCGGTACGACACATCGTTTTTCGAGCGGTCCCCTTCCATCTGGTTGTTTCGTTCGGACGCATTCGAGGAACTGGACCAAAACGCCCACGACTTCCAGTCCTACAATAAAATCTCCCCGGCTTCCGTTCCCTCTCATTTTCGGCCGGAGAATAATTTTGGACGGATATGGGTTTCGTTTCCGCAAGACGGATTGCTCGATTCAGTGAAGCTCGGTGAACGTCTAAAACGGGACCTGCTGGACTCCGGGGTCGACGTCCGGACCTCCACTCAGTTGCTGGATGGCAAAAAAACCGATAATGCCTGGGAGTTGTCCCTGGTGGATGGTCGTGTCCTGACAGCGGACCGTATTGTGAACGCGGCGGGCGTCTGGGCGAACATCGTGGGCAATCGACTGGGGCTGGAACCGGTTTCCTTTGAACCCGTTCGCCGTCACCTCTTCCTGTCGGATCAGGTCTTCGTGCCCGAATCACACAGCTATTTCATGGACCAGAATAATCGGTTTTTCTTTCGGCGAACGGAAGACGGCACCCTCATCAGCTACTGCGACGAACTCCCCGTGGACCCCGCGGACCCGGACGAAACCGAGTACCCGATTGATCACCTGGACAATGTGATCGGTGGAAGTTACCCGAAACTTAACCTCTCCGATATAGACCGCTACTGGTCGGGAAAATACGCCATGACCCCCGATCGAAAACCGATCATTAAAAGGGACGACCAGTTTGACTCCGTCGTCTGGGCAACCGGGTTGAACGATTTTGGAATGAGTTACGGCCTTCGCTGTGGGGAACAGGTCATGAACCAGTTTCGACCTCATGAATACGTTCACGAATTTTAATATTTTGCGTTCTCGCGTTCTCATTCTCCTGACACAGGTCTTACGACGCTCCTGCCCATTTCACACTACCCCAGAACACCAACATGACAGGCCTGAAGAAAGGCATCCTTCCGGAACCATCGGACATCCCATCCTGTGTTCACTTCGCCCTGATAAGCTCCTCTGATCAACACGGTGTAATCCATTGACTGACAAACGAAGTACCATCGCCATTATCGGAGGCGGACTTGCCGGCCTCACAACGGCCTGGTCGCTTCAGAAAGAAGGGTTTTCCAATGTCACGATCCTTGAAAAAAGTGACGGGACCACGATGGAAGCCTCCGGACTGAACGCCGGCGTTATCCGTCATTATCATCCGTCAAAACGGATCCGTAGAGGACTCCTGCGAGGTATTTCGCTGCTGGAGTCGTACCAGGAACGGAACGACGAGTCCTTTCTCACCCGGGCACCCTCCCTGTGGCGTGTCACGCCGGACGAGTATCGGATCCTCGCGGACATGTCTGCATTTGAACCGGAATGGCACCGGAGCACCGAAAACGACCTACCGACTTCGTTCCGTTCGTCCAGTTCCGATCACGACCGGTTCTGGATCACGGTCGAGAACGACGCCCTGCTTGATTCCCGTGAACTCGGGGACCTGCTGACCTGGGAGGTTGAACATTCCTCGGTGAACGTTCGGACGAACGTCGAAGTAGAAGCGGGCATCAGAACGAACGACCACTGGGAGTTGACCCTGTCCGATGGGGAAACGTTCACCGCAAAACATATCGTGAACGCCACCGGTGCCTGGGCCAATGTCGTGGGAGAACGGCTCGGCCTTGAGCCAGTCCGGATGAACCCGGTCCGTCGCCACCTGTTTCTCGTTGAAACACAACTGGTCCCCGATTCCAGAAGTTATGTCATGGACCACACCAACGATTTTGTGTTTCGCCGGATAAACCAGGGAACACTCGTCAGTTACTGTGAGGATCACCCGTCCGATCCCGGGGATGCATTTGCCGCTCCGTCCCCGGAGGACGTTCAGAACGTGATCGGTGCCGCTTTCCCGGACCTTGACCTTTCATCCATTGCGCAAACCTGGTCCGGCCAGTATGCCATGACCCCCGACCGTAAACCCGTGCTCGAACCGGATGAGGAGGAGCCGTCCGTCATCTGGGCAACCGGTCTCAACGACTACGGCTTATCCTATGGATTTCACGTGGGGGAAACGGTTCGGGAATTTCTTTGACCCTGTGTTTTGCCTCCACTCCGAACGACCGATCATATATGGTCAAAAATCAGTGGTAAAAGTAGCACAGGCGTTCTTGCCTCTGAAAACCTCCATGTTCTTGTTCCACAGACAGGAATGTCTGTGTTGCACTTCTCACAGGACCACCTCGACCGATGCCCTAATGGTTTTTTGACCACTTACATCACGTACGAACAGTCAGTTGATATTGTTCCTTGAATTCATGAGGAAGGCAGTTAGGATAAATCTTTTCGCTCAGCAAGTTTCAAATAAGCAGGAAACGAACATGATTCATCTCTCAAGGAGCCGTTCTCCGAACGTTTTATACAAAGTAATCGTCCTTCTATTCCCCGTCGCACTGTTCCTTTTCAGTCGTTCTCCAGTACATAGCCAACCGAAACAAAACGGGGAAGGTCCGAATGTAATCGTGGTGAACGTGGACGATTTCGGTGCGGAACTTGTCGGGTGTTACGGCAGCGACATGTACGACACACCGAACATGGATCAGCTGGCGGAGGAGGGAATGCGGTTTACAAACGCGTATACCACGCCTCTCTGTACCCCATCACGCGTGCAGATGATGTCCGGTCAGTACCCGTTTCGAACCGGCTGGGAGGACGGCATCTGGAAACGGGATCATGAGTACGTTCCGCCCGAAACCATTCCGATGGGGCGAATGTTCCGGAACGCTGGCTATCGGACGGCTGCGGCGGGAAAGTGGCAGATGTGCCGGTTCGGCAGGCATCCCGACCACGCAGAGAAGTGTGGATTCGAGGCGACCAGCTTCTGGTCGTACCGGATCGACCTGGAGAAGTATGATCACACGGAGCAGATCGGATCGGGACGGCGTCCTACCCTGCCAAGCCGATACTGGAATCCAGCGGTCTGGCAGGACGGCCGCCTGTTGCGGGAGGTGGACGGAACGTACGGGCCGGATATTTACAATCAGCGGCTGCTGACCTTTATTGAAAATCAACACGACCGGCCGTTTTTCATTTATTACCCGATGGTCCTGACGCATTCACAGTTTGTGAACCCGCCCCCGGCCAAGCCGTCCGAGCAAAACGAAGGAAACCTGCAAACCCGGTTCAAACGCATGGTTCATTACACGGATCGGTTAATTGGCCGGATCGTAAACAAGCTGAAAGCGCATGACGAGCGCGAGGAAACCCTGATCATTGTCACCGGGGACAACGGAACGCCGCAGAAGATCACCTCAGAGCTGAACGGTCACCGAATTCCGGGCGGAAAGAAAAAACTGACGGAGGCGGGATCTCGTGTTCCGTTCATTGCCAGTTGGCCCGGGACCATTCCAGCCGGCACGGTCAGGCACGCCCTGACCGATAGCAGCGACGTATTGCCAACAATCGCGGAAGCAGCGGGGGTTCGGATCCCGGAAGATAAAATTTTGGATGGCCGAAGTCTTCTCCCGGTTCTGACCGGCAAGAAAAAAAGCGTTCGGGACTGGGCATTTATCCAGCTGAAAGACAGCTGGCTTCTCCGAACCCGAACGCATCGGTTGCACGAGGACGGACGGTTCTTCGACATGAAGGATCGGTATGATCCCGAGTTGCTTGAAGAACCACTGGCCGAAAAGAACCGAAAAGTGCGCAAGAACCTGCGGCGGATCGCCCGAGAACACCTTCCCGAACGGCTGCGCTAACCGTTTCCATGCGTATTGTGTTCAAGCGGAAAACAGGTCGGAAACGGTGGGATCGATAATGAGAACGATCCTTTGTTCCTCCTCACGGAAGCGATCCCCGTGTCGATCCGGTCGTGGACAGTCACCCCGCAGGAACTTAGCTGTCGTTCTCATCTGCGTTCCAGGCTCATTCGGTACCTGACGGAGCCGGCCTACCCGTATCGGTTCGGACGTAAATTTAGCAGGTCGAATCGATTTCGGAGGCATCCAACCTATGTTACCTTCCCCTGTGCCGGGGCCCCGGTAGCGAATTGAACACCTGCCAGCAGTTAGACGGATTGTAATCCGGTCGATGTATTGATTAGATAATAGCCTGTCGTCCAGTTAGTTCACGACCGCTTGGTTGTACTATAACGTTGATATGATAACGTCTGCTCAGACATCGCACGCTACGCTTCATGCTACAGTTCTTTCAATGCTGGTTTTGAGTGTACTTTTAAGCATACAGCAGAACACGCCGGGACAGAGCCGATCCCCTGAACCCGTCGTTCTCGGTGAACTGGCGGATCAGGTGTCCGTCGGGCCGCTACTGTATAAAGATAATTTCGAGACGCTTGATCGCTGGACGGCACAGGTTCAGGAAGGCCCTGACGAACCCGCACCGCGAGTGCGGGCGCATCAAAACAAACTTGATGCGTTCGTTCCTGCTCGAGGAGCGACGATCTGGTTTCGCAGGAAGTTGGAGGGTCCGGTTGCGATCATTTACCAGGTCCGTGCTCCGGAGGCACCGGATACACCGGGCGTGGTTCCACGGGACATCAATAACTTCTGGCACATGAAGGCCGGACCGGACGCGCTACTGAAAACAAATAGTTTCAGTGGTGGGTTTGGAAGTTATCACGAACTGCATGGGTATTATGCCAGCACCGGCGGACGGGACAACACCACCACCCGGTTCCGCCGGTATCCCCGGGAGGAGAAGGGGGCGTCGACGGCTCACATTGCCCTCAACCACCGGGATCATAAGGATCCGTACCTGATTACTCCGGGCAAAACGCACACCGTGCAGCTGGTCGCCGTGGACGGAACCGCACAATACATCGTCGACGGCAAGCTCGTGTACGAAATATCCTACGGCGACGAGGTGCAGTTAAAGACAGCAGACGGAAATTTCAAAACGGTCAAATACACCCGTGATCGCTTCCCCGCATATACCGAAGGCTGGTTTGGTTTTCGTCTGACCACCACACATCATGTATACTCCAACTTCCGGGTATATCGATTAGAGAAAAAATAAGGAACGTGTCTGCCCATAGTTCTTCGTCATATTTTCTTATTTTATCCGTGGGTGAAACGATGTGGAGAACCTCTTTCGGATTTCTGATTTTAACCGCTCTCCTCTTCTTGACCGCCCCACTCCGTGCCGGGGAACGTCCGAACATCCTGTTCATCATGTCCGACGATCACACGTCCCAGGCCTTTCGCTCCTATAACTCCCGCTTGAGTGACCATGCTCCCACACCGAATATCCAGCGCCTCGCTCAACAGGGAGCCGTGGCTACAAACGTATTCAATACAAATTCAATCTGTGTGCCCAGCCGGGCAACGATCCTGACCGGCAAGTACAGTCATAAAAACGGCGTGTACACGTTGCGGGACCGGATCGACCCGGAGCAACGGCACGTGGGACACATGCTTCGGAACAACGGATACCGGACGGCGGTGGTCGGGAAGTGGCACCTGAAGTCGGACCCCTCGGGATTCGACTACTGGGAGGTTCTGCCGGGGCAGGGACGGTATTTCAATCCGGTACTTCGACAGATGGACGGGTCGAAGAAAACCTACGACGGTTTCTCCGCGGACGTCATCACCGACCGGTCCCTGCACTGGCTCAAAAACGTACGCGACGACGAGAAGCCGTTCTTCCTGAAATTGCATTACAAAGCATCCCACGAGTCGTTCAGGAGTCCGCCGCGCAACGACGACATGTTCGAAGACGTTCAACTTCCTCAACCCCCCAGCCTGTTTGAGGATAAATCCCACCGTTCCCCCGGTTCCCGTCCGTACGGGTTTACCATCGAAACCATGGCGAACCGGTTTAAAAGACGGAACCAGTGGGATCCGCACCGTCCGTTCGACGAAATGACGGAACGGGAGAAACGCCGGCACGGCTACCAGGCGTTTGTCAGGCAGTACCTCCGGTCCGTGGCGGCCATCGACCAGAATGTGGGCCGTGTACTCGACCACCTCAAAAACGCCGGGCTCAAGGAGAACACGATCGTGATTTACACCTCCGACCAGGGGTATTTCCTCGGGGAGCACAATTACATCGACAAGCGATGGATGTACGAGGAATCGATGCGCATGCCGTTTTTGATCCGGTATCCCGGCGAAATCGAACCGGACACGGTCGTGGACGACCTGATTGCAAACGTCGACTTCGCCCCGCTCCTGCTGGATTACGCCGGTGTCAAATCCCCTGATTCGATGCAGGGCCGCAGCTTCCGTCAGAACCTGACGGGAAACACGCCCGACGACTGGCGAGACGCCGTCTATTACCGGTACTGGATGCACGGAAACGGTGCACGCCGCCCCGCTCACTACGGCATTCGAACACGTCGGTACAAGCTGATTTTCTTCTACGGGCTTCCGCTTGACCAGACCAACAATAAACCCACCAACCCCGGCTGGGAACTGTATGACCTGAAACAAGACCCACACGAGATGGACAATGTGTACCGGGATCCGACGTATAGGGATGTACGCGAATCACTGAAAAAGAAGCTGCTCGAAAAGAAACGGGAACTCGGCGACACGGACCAGAAATACCCTTCCCTGATGGAACGCCGAAAAAAACACTGGTAAGGCCCATTTGCTTTTTTGACGGGATGGAAAACGGGTCGGGCGGAGCCGAACCGGGACGAATATCGGCTTACGAAGTCAGGCAGGATCAGGGAGTCCAGAGGGACGAATGAATCTCCTTGAATTCATTCGATTTACTTTACCGGCACTTTAAATCTGGTTATGATGTCCGGACCCCTATTTCTATGTATTGCAGGGATCGATGGACGTCGGCGAGTTTTGACGGGGACACCCGGCGGACGGTTTATTCGTCCTTGATTCGATACGTTGCCCTGAGCGTATGGATTACCTGTTTTAATTGCGTATCGTTCAGCGGGCGTTCATACAGCAGAAACCGCGTGATTTTCCCATCGAATGACTCCCGTCCCGGGTGTTCGATTGCATCCCGTTCCTGTCCGATGGCGAGTTTGGAGGGATTGGCGTCCGCATTGATCGGGACCGTTTTTGTTTGAACCGGGTCAGCCCCATTGACGAACAGGTCAATTTCAGCGGTTTTGGTTCCATCCTGCATTCGTCCCGCGATAACATAAAACCGGTTGGTTTGCAGGGTTGGACCGACGAGTTTTGGGTTGTTCTGATCCCACCTTCCGAACGTCCGTCCGTTACGGGTCCCGGCCCAGAGCGTATTATCGTCTTCCAACCCGGCCCAGAACCCTTCGTAATTTCCGCCGTTCCGCAGATTGCCGAAAAACGAGTTCACGTCCTCCAGGCCGGTTTTTTGCTCAAGGGGAGCGAGGACGGTGATCCAGGTATATCCACTGCCGGTCGTCAGGTGGTCAAATGCGTCCTCATTGTGGTTGACCAGTTCATCCCGTTTGAAAACGATCGCGTTGTGATTTCCTATCCTGTTTACGGACGGTTGGAGGGTGGGACGACCGGAACCGGATTCGTTGCGTCCTTTGTTCCTTCGGACGAAATGACGGACGGGCTCATCGGATACCTGGTTGGACCACCGTTTCACACGGAGTCCATCCTCAACCAGTACGTCATGGTCCGCATTGAGATCCACCAGTAACCCCTCACGGATGACGCGGCCTTCGGCAGGTGGAGAAAAAAGCAGAGCCAATGCGAGGAGGAACGACAATCGGATCGAAATGCCGTAGCTGTTTGTGTATGGAGGGTGCCCTGAAACACGGGGACCTTTTGCGGTCAATGTTTTTATCATGCCGAACATAAAAACCGTGCACAATTTACAGGTATGGGTGAGAAGGAGCACATGTCAGCACCGAAAAGAGATAGTAGAATAAAGTAGATCATCTCTTGAATCCAGTCTTGAAGCGTACGAACAACCTGGTTTACGGAAGTTGGATATCACTCAAGTCCATTGTATCACCGGAGACAACCGTCATTACATCTGATACACCGTTTCAGGATACGGACGTCTTGTTTGACCCGGGCTTTCGCGCTCATTTTTGTAAGCATTCCTGCACAGTAATTGAAATAGTAGATGAATCTGAAGAAAATAATTAGCTAAACGGTTCGAAAGTGACTGGATCGTTTGTGTTTTTCTGTCATATTTGCTGCTGGAAAATCCTCCGATCTCAAGAAAATGAAAATTCACACCCTGAATAAACTAACGCACATCGTTGTGCTTCTCCTGATCATGTTGTTTGGTCGGAGTGATCCGGCCCTTGCCGAACCGGACCGGCCGAACATTTTGCTGATCATGGCGGACGACATGGGGTATTCGGACCTTGGAAGTTACGGATCACGTATTGATACGCCGAACCTGGACCGGATGGCTCAGAACGGTGTCCGGTTCACGAATTTTTATAACCGGGCCAAGTGCAATCCAACCCGGGCCTCGTTACATACGGGGATGTTCTGGAAAAAATCAAAATTTAAGCAGAGGAAACCCCTGCAGGAAATGCTGAACAGCACCGGCTATTATACGGCCATGTCCGGGAAGGAGCATTACAGCGGCTGGTATCCTAAAGAGTGGTATGCAAAACACACCTTCGATGATTCGTTCGTATACTGGGCGATCAATCCGTATTTCGTTCCGCCCGACGGGAAGAACAAGGGCAAGTCGTTTCCTCATCCGTTTGAATACAATGGTCAGCATGTTGACGTTCAGAAACAGTACAGTGCGAAGCCGTTCTACAAAACGGAACTGGTGACGGAATACGGGATCCGATTTTTGAACCGGGCTAAGAAAAAGAACAGGCCGTTTTTCCTCAATATGGCGTATCATATCCCCCATTATCCCCTGCAGGCACTCAAGGAGGACATCAAAAAATACCGGGGAAGATTCAGTATGGGCTGGGACCGTCTACGGAGAATTCGTTTCGAACGACAGAAAGAGATCGGAATCATGCCATCCCACGCAGAGCTGACCGAACCGGAGGATAACGTGTACCCTCATGGAGGATCGAAAGAATGGGCTCGATACGATCCCTGGGAATCGTACGCCGAAGCCCGACAGAAGAAACTGGCACGAGAAATGGCCGTTTACGCCGCCATGATTGACCGCCTCGATCAGAACGTGGGCCGGTTGATGGACCATTTGAAGGAAACGGGAATGCTGGAGAACACCGTTGTGTTTTTTCTTTCGGACAACGGGGCCTGTCCGTTCGACAACGGGGGGTATACAGGACACGGTAACCCGCCCTTCGGTGCTCCGGGTTCCTATACGTACCAGCGACCCGAATGGGCGGCGGCCGCGAATACGCCGTTTCGCTACTTCAAACAGTACGGACACGAAGGAGGAGCCCGAACCCCTTTCATCACGTACGCACCCGGTCGGTTCAAAGAGGGAACCATAACGAATCAACCCGGGCACGTCGCCGACCTGCTTCCGACCGTGGCCGAGCTTGCTGACGTCGACGAATCAGCTCCGTCCGGCGGAACGGACGTTCCGGAACGGGACGGAAGGAGTTTGCTGCCCGTGCTTCATGGGCATTCGGAGGAATCTCCACGCCTTCTTATTTCCGGACACAGGTCCGATAAGCGGATGGTCCGGTATGGTCCATGGAAAATTGTTCGCATAAAAAACAGACCCTGGGAACTGTACAACCTGAGCAAAGACCCCACCGAAACAAACGATCTGTCGGAGGAAAAACCGGAAAAGGTCAACGAGCTTGAGCGACGGTTCAAAGACTGGAAACAGGCGCATAACGTTAATTTTTAATTGACTTTCATCTTTTTTGTCCTTTGGGTGGACAATTGAGTCATCGGCAGTTTGTTCTGTTTTCATGGTAACTGGTTAAAAATCCGTGGCATGCTGGGAACGGAAGCATCCATGCTTTCGGATTCAGACAAATAATCTTTCCTTCCCACGGATTTTTGACCAGTTACTTTTGATGCGTCATTTCCTTCTTTTCATAAGGAATTTGTCAGATGGCTCGATCAGAAACAGGAACATCCAGAGAAAAATGTATTTATCTGTCATTCGACCGGTATAAACCCATGAACATCAAACGTTTTTTCGTTCTTGTACTGTTGGTCGGGGGGCTCCTCAGTTCATCCGTTTATGCTCAACCTTCGTCCGATGAGCAGCGTCCGAACTTTATCGTCTTTATGACGGATGATATTTCCCGGTCCGATTACGGTTTTTATGGAAACGATGTTATTGAAACCCCAAACCTGGACCGGCTGGCGAAGGAGGGTCTTGTGTTCGACAACGCGTACCTGACCACGTCCAGCTGCAGTCCGACCCGGACCAGCTTCATCACGGGACGATACCCGCACAACACCGGTTCCCCGGAACTTCACATGGGCCTGCCGGAGGGGCATTTCCTGTTTCCCGCCGCCCTTAAGCGGGCCGGATATCACACAGTGCACGGGGGCAAACATCACATGGGGGGAAATGTCAATCGCGCCTTCAGCGATCGAATCGGGGGGTACAGCGATTGGTTGAAAAAAATAAGAAACCGCCCGGAGGACAAACCATTTTTCTTCTGGTTCAACTCCAGTGACGCGCATCGCGGATGGCACATCAACGATAAAGCCCCGAAATACGACCCTGGCAACATTGAGGTGCCTCCATACCTCGTGGACGATGAGCGGACCAGGAAAGACCTGGCAAAGTACTATCACGAAGTCAGCCGTACGGATCATTATACGGGAAAAATGGTGGATGCCCTGAAGGAAGAAGGCATTGCCGATAACACGTATTTCATCTACATGAGCGACAACGGTCGCCCGTTTCCACGGGACAAGACCCGTCTGTATGACAGCGGCATTGAAACGCCGCTACTGATCTGGAAAGCGGGAGAAGGCGTGCCGGATGCACGAACGGATTCATTCGTCAGTTCCATCGACCTGCCACCCACCATCCTGGAGCTGGCCGGGGTGGAACGACCCGGCGACCTGCAGGGTATTTCCATGACGCCCCTTCTTGAGAACCCGAAACGGTCGATTCGTGATTATGTCTTTGCCGAACAGAACTGGCACGTGTTTCGAGCGCACGCAAGGATGGTGCGGGAGGGCCCGTGGGTGTACATGCGGAACGCCTGGCCGGAACGCCGCCTGATGTCCCGTGAGGCCGCTCCGAATCCCGGAAAATTTCCCTCCGCGCATTCCCTCTGGGATCGATACGAAAAGGGGACCCTCACGCCCGAGCAGATGGACATCTTCCTGAAACCGCGTCCGAAGGAGGAACTGTATCACGTCGGACGGGATCCCTTACAGCTGAATAACGTGGCCGGGGATCCGAAGTACGAATCCGTCCGGAACCGCTTACGCCACGCCCTCGATCAGTGGGAGGATGAAACGGGGGATACGGTGCCGGACAATCCCACCCCGGACCGCGAAGACATTTATCATAATCAAAACCCGGATTTTAACGGGCACAGAGAAGTACCGGGTGAAGCGGAGAACGCCACGGAAATCAACAGGCCGGGTCCGATTCGGACGGAAGACGTGGAGAACCTTCCTGACGTAACACCCCCTCGCAAACTGCCCGAGGGCCATTCCGACAGCTGAGTCACGAGCATACCCGGCAATAGATTCACAACCCGGCCCACCCCGCAGGTTGTCAATCTGTCTCCGGTGCGAGAAAGAGACGTAAGGGAAGTGGTGTACCGGCCAGGAACCAGCATCCGGTGCGACCGGACCCCCTCCCCGACATAATTTCGGACCGGTTCGGCAAAAAAGACCTGTGAAAAGATGAGGATCGGGTCCATCGACTACGGATGGAGATAAAATAGGGACCCTCGTAATTCGCACTACTCACCCTACAAGCATCTCTTCAAACTCACCCGGTATAGAGGGGGAATCCCACGGAAAACACAGTTCCGATCACCGAATACCGTTCAGCCTCATCGATCTGCGATCTCGGGACACGTCCCGACCCGGAATCGGACCGAATTCACTGCACCAGCCGGACCTGAACCGCTTATCTCGCATCCCGGAGCCAGTTCAGCGCGGTGTTCCGTTTGGTAGCGGGAAATACCCGCACCTGACAGCGGCTGAGTGCCCCCACAATTCTTGCGTACGGTCCGACCCAGCCCAGGTCCGACAGGACGGCACAGTGTGTCACTTTTTCCATATGCTTCAGACTGAACTTGAGGTCGTCCCAGATCATGGATGGATCGAAAGCCGGCACCTGTTCGACTTCCTCGAGCACCCGTACCCGATCCCGTTTTTCAAAGATCTCCTCGAGCTGTTTTAGCGCCTCCCTGAAATCCACGCGGGATACCTCTGAATCCACGTGAATTTCGACGATGTCCGATTTCGGTAATTCACTGATTTCGATCATGGTCCAGAAATGACAATTCGTCCGGAACGGATTCGAATGATTCGATAAAGGAACGTCCGGTTTCTCATCCGGGATTCCCTCCTCCCGAATCGCAGTATATCAGATGACAAGAAATATAACGTTCCACGTAAGGTTTCGAATGCGGCGAAGCCCTCAAAAAAGTTCTCGTCACAGTCCCCCCTACGGAAATCCGGTCGAAACTGCATTGCATTGCCCCCCGCCGGCACCGGTTCAATCATTGGTTGTATCATTCGATTCAAAACAGCTGCAATCCTTTCGCTTTAATATTTGCTCCTGTTTTTCCGGAAGGTTCACGAACTCCGTCTGTTCATTCGATCCGGTGGCTTCTTCCGGGTTCAGCGGGCTATCGTGATCATACCCGCGCCGTTTCATTTCCTCGACCAGTTTTCGGTGCCGTTCGAACAGCGCCCTGCGTTTCCCACGCCACCGACAGGTTTCCGGATGCTGGTTGTACGCTTTTTGATCCTCCACAAGAATTTGCCATAGAGCGTGCAGTTCACTGTGCTCCCCGAGAAGGTGTTCTCGACAGAACACGGAAGGGGGAAGATCCCATATGCGCATCACATCCCTCGATCATTCTAACCAGATACAATTCATCACGTTGAACAGGAAAGGACATCCAGATTTCCTGAGGTTTTTACGTTCGGAACCAGGCCCTCGTATTCAGCTATTTCCGGTTCTATCCGTGGTTTTTGCATCCCATAACTGCCCTTGAAGCAACCGGTCCGGCCGGGAACCCCTCCCGGAAGAAAACAAATCACCCCCTTTCCTCAGAAGATGATAGTTTATTCGTGTTGAACTTTCTATTTTATCTCCCCTACGGAATGAGCGTTTCACTTTTTGACGAAAAAACGACCATTCCTAAAAACACTTTATTCATGTCACTTTTTGCTGGATCCTATGGAACTGGTCGATTTCGATCGATGGGTCCACAAAAACAGGTGAATATAATTCCTGCCCATACCATTTGAACCGACCAGATTGTTGCATAAAGTTGAAATTCCTTCTCTGAAATGATACGTTCTAACAACAGATTCGTAGTATATAAAAGTAAAATTCAATTCTCAGTATGTTCCGTTGAATAGATTACGAACCCTCATTCTGTCCGGTTATCGAAGCTGGATACTGGCCGGTGTCCTTCTGTCGTTCACGCTGGGGAGCCTGTTTGCTCTGGTCCGGTTTCCGACCGATTCCGGGCAGCAGGCAACCGGTAACGAACAGGAGGACCAGGTTACGTTCAACGACGACATCCGGCCGATTTTCAACCAACGCTGTGTGGACTGTCACGGCGGCGTAACGCAGAAAGGAGGGGTAAACGTGATATATCGGGAGAACCTGCTGAGTGAAGCCACCTCGGGGAAGCAACCGGTCGTTCCCGGGAAGCCCGGGGAAAGTGAGTTAATTGCCCGGGTTACCCACGAGGATCCGGAAAAGCGGATGCCGTACAAGAAGAAACCCCTCAGCGAGGAACAGATTTCGGACCTGAAAACGTGGATCGACAACGGGGCGAAGTGGGGGAAGCACTGGGCGTATCAGAAGATCGACCCGGTTTCGCCTCCCGATGTGAAGGACCCGTCATGGCCGCGAAACGGCATCGACAATTTCGTGATGAATCGGCTGGAGAAGGAAGGGCTTTCCCCGTCCGGGCGTGCCGAATGTCACACGCTCATTCGCCGATTGAGCCTGGACGTCAGGGGCATTCCGCCCTCACGTGAGGACGTTAACATGTACTGTAAGAACCCCACCCCGAAGACGTACGAGAAGCTGGTGGACAAATACCTGTCCTCCGACGACTACGGCGAGCGGTGGGCCACCATGTGGCTGGACCTCGCCCGCTACGCGGATTCCAGAGGGTTCGAGTCGGACGATATCCGGACCATCTGGAAGTACAGGGACTGGGTCATTCGGGCGTTCAATGAAGACAAACCGTTCGATCAGTTTACCATTGAACAGCTTGCCGGCGACCTGCTTGACGACCCAACGAAGGATCAACTTCTGGCGACGGCCTATCACCGCAACACGAAAACCAATTCGGAAGGCGGAACGTCAAACGAGGAATATCGGGTGGAGGCGGTCATCGACCGGGTGAACAACACCATGCAGGTGTGGCAGGCAACGACGATGCAGTGTGTGCAG